>CAIKYE010000139.1 GCA_903831585.1 uncultured Micrococcales bacterium
ATTTGGCAAAATCTGGTTCGCTTACGATTCTCTGCAGCAGCGGGTGGTTTGGGTCGAAGCTATTGTTTTCATCTCGGGCAAGAGTGGTTGCCAAGTCGAATCTGAAACCGTCGACCTGCATCTCGTTCGTCCAGTAGCGCAAAGAGTCAATGACAAGTTCGACGACGTGAGGGTTCGAGAGGTCGAGCGAGTTTCCGCAGCCGGTGGTGTCGTGATAACTACCAAGGTCGCCTTGGCGGTAGTAGCTGCTGGCATCTATGCCTCGGTAACTGAAAGTCAGGCCACGAGCTCCACCCTCGGCAGTGTGGTTGTAGACCACATCGAGCAGAACCTCAATGCCGTTTCTGTGCAGCTCACGAATTGCGGTTTTAACCTCGTTCAACACCGCCTGCGGCCCGGCTTCAATAGCGCTCTGGCTCGCATAGCGGTGGTGAGGGGTAAAGAAGTTGATCGAGTTGTAGCCCCAGTAATTAAAAAGCCCCGTGTTTAGCAGGTGCGACTCAGAGATGATCTGATGTATCGGCAACAGCTCAACCGAAGTCACGCCGATTTTCTTGAGGTGTGCGATTGTGCTCTCGTGGGCTAGGGCGGCGTATGTGCCTCGAATGTCGTCTGGCAGTTCTGTGTTTCCGCGGGTCAGTCCTCGGGCATGGGCTTCATAAATGACAACTCGATCGAGTGGCACATCAGGTTTAGTTACCCCCTGCCAGTCGAAGCTGTCATCAACGGCAACACAGTAGTACTCACGAGCCGACTCGCGCTTGATGCCCCTGGCGTAGGGGTCAATTAGCAGCAGGTCGCGGTTGAAGGCGTGTCGTGGCCCCTCGGGTCCATCGGCACGGATGGCATATTTCATGCCGGGCTTGAGCGCGGCAGAGGTGGCCACCCAGATGTCGTTCTCGCCCCTGATTAGCTCAATCTCGCGGCGAATCTCGCGAGGGTTCTCTTCGTCGAGAATCACGATTGCCAAGTATGTGGCGTTGGCCGAGTAAACCCTGATGGTTCCAAGTTCGTTGGCGAAAGTTACGCCAAGTTTGTTGCTCGGCACTGCGAAAGACATAGGCAAAAGCCTAGGCTAGCCACATGTCTATTTACCTCGATTACGCGGCATCCGAGCCGATTAACCCAGAGGTGCTGGCTACATACGCCGAAGCGATGAAAACGGTAGGCAACCCGAGCGCCACCCACTCGTTCGGGCAGAGCAGTCGAATGATGCTAGAAGACGCGAGAGAACAACTCGCGCTCGCGGTCGGTTGCGATCGCAGCGAGGTAATTTTCACCGCCGGTGGCACCGAGAGCGACAACCTCGCCATCAAGGGCCTGTTTTGGCAGAAGCGTGCCGAGAACGCAGCACGAAACGTCATTGTTTCGGCCTATGTTGAGCACCATGCCGTGATTGACCCAATCGAATGGCTCGCAGCTCACGAGGGTGCAGAAGTCGCATGGATTCCGGTGAGCGACGAAGGCGTTCTCGATTTACTCTGGCTGGAGAACTTCTTGGCCGCTCGCGGTGCAGAAGTTGCACTCATCTCTGTGATGTGGGCAAACAATGAGATTGGTGTTATCAACGACATCAATGCAGTGACCGCGCTCGCGGCCAAGCACGACATTGCGGTTCACAGCGATGCCATCGCCGGCTTTGGTCACGTGCCAATCAACTTCAAGGCTTCTGGACTTTCGGCCATGAGCATTTCTGCGCACAAGGTTGCTGGCCCGGTCGGAGTCGGAGCGTTGATTCTTGCCCGTGCCGCAAAACTAACCCCGCTCACTCACGGTGGTGGCCAAGAACGCTCGATGAGAAGTGGCACCATGAACGCTGCCGGGGCAAAGGCCTTTGCGCACGCCGCAACCCTTGCCGTTGCAAACATGCAGCGACACAACGCACACACCCAAGCTCTGGTTGAGAAATTGCGTGCAGGTGTCGAGAGCGCAATCGCCGGCGCACGATTTAGTCGTGGCTCAGCAGTGGCCATGACCCACAACGCTCACTTCACCTTCGAGGGACTCAAGTCTGACGGCCTACTGTTTTTGCTCGATCAGGCGGAAATCGCCGTTTCTGCAGGCTCTGCTTGCCAGGCCGGGGTCGACCGCCCGTCCCACGTTCTCTTGGCCATGGGCCGCACAGAAGACGAGGCAAACTCTTGCCTCAGGGTCACCGTCGGTCTGCAGACCACCGAGGCCGAAGTCGAACGTTTTCTTGAGGTTTTGCCCGCTGCGGTTGCCACCGCACGAAGCGCAAACCCGACTTAAACTTGACCCATGAAGGTTCTTGCTGCGATGTCTGGTGGAGTTGACTCCGCCGTTGCCGCCGCCCGAGCCGTCGAGGCTGGCCACGAAGTAGTTGGCGTTCATCTAGCCCTCTCGCGCATGCCGGGCACCCTGCGAACCGGTTCGCGCGGTTGCTGCACAATCGAAGACAGCATGGATGCGCAGCGCGCGGCAAACATTCTTGGCATTCCCTACTACGTCTGGGACTTCAGCGAAAAGTTCAAAGAAGAAGTAGTCGACGATTTCATTGCTGAATACGAAGCCGGTCGCACACCGAACCCGTGCATGCGATGCAACGAACGCATCAAGTTTGCAGCTCTGCTCGAAAAGGCGCTTGCCCTCGGATTCGATGCAGTTTGTACTGGTCACTACGCAACGATTTTGACCGGCGACGACGGCGAACTCGAATTACACAGAAGCAACGCCTACGCGAAAGACCAGAGCTATGTGCTGGGAGTGCTGACCACGAAAGAGTTGAAGCACGCGTATTTTCCGATTGGCGCATCGGCTTCGAAAGATGATATTCGTGCCGAGGCAGCTGCTAGAAACCTAGCCGTTGCCAACAAGCCAGACAGCTATGACATCTGCTTCATTCCAGAGGGTGACACCCAATATTGGCTCAACGACAAGCTCGGCGAAAAAGAGGGCGAGATTGTTGATCGAAGCGGAAACGTTTTGGGTCAGCACACCGGCGCTCACGGCTTCACCATCGGTCAGCGCAAGGGCCTCAACATCGGCCGCCCCGCCGCCGATGGCAAGCCACGTTTCGTTCTAGAGATTCGCCCCAAGACCAATCAAGTTGTGGTTGGTTCGCACGCGGCGTTGGCGGTCACAGAACTCGCCGGCTCGCGCTTCACCTGGTGCGGCAGCGAGCCCAAAGACGCGACCAACTGGTTCGAGGCCGACGTTCAGGTGCGTGCTCACGCCGACGCAGTGCCCTGCCTAGCCGCGGTTGTCGATGGCGAAGTTGTAATGAAGTTGCGCGACCCGTTGATGGGTGTTGCTCCCGGGCAGACCGCGGTCTTGTATGTCGGCACTCGAGTTTTGGGTCAGGCCACAATCGATCGCACGGTCAGTGCTCTGTCGGTAGAAGCCGAGACAATAGGCGCATGACTCACGCTGCAGCCGCAAAACGCGTTGCCGAACTAGTCGACG
>CAIKYE010000140.1 GCA_903831585.1 uncultured Micrococcales bacterium
GCGGTTTGGTCTGGCGGAAGTTTCGTCTACGTTCCAAAGGGCGTGCACGTCGAGATTCCACTTCAGGCTTACTTTCGAATCAACACCGAGAACATGGGGCAGTTCGAACGCACCCTGATCATCGCAGACGAGGGTTCTTATGTGCACTACATCGAGGGTTGCACTGCACCTATCTATAACAGCGACTCGTTGCACTCGGCCGTAGTCGAAATCATTGTGAAGAAGAACGCTCGCGTGCGTTACACAACAATTCAGAACTGGTCAACAAACGTCTACAACTTAGTGACCAAGAGAGCCATCGCACACGAGGGCGCAACCATGGAGTGGGTCGACGGAAACATCGGTTCAAAGGTGACCATGAAGTACCCGTCGATCATTCTTGCTGGCGAGTACGCAAGAGGAGAGACGCTTTCGGTTGCCTTCGCAGGCGAAGGCCAGCACCAAGACGCCGGAGCGAAAATGATTCACCTCGCTCCTCACACCTCATCTTCGATCATTTCGAAGTCAATCGCTCGAGGCGGAGGACGAACCTCTTACCGCGGTGAGATCAAGGTTGCTGCTGGTGCTCACCACAGTGCCAACACGGTTCGTTGTGACGCGCTGCTGGTAGACACCATTTCGCGAAGCGATACATACCCTTCTGTAGATGTTCGCGAAGACGATGTCAGCATGGGCCACGAGGCTACTGTCTCGAGAATTAGCGACGAGCAGCTCTTCTATCTGCAGTCGAGGGGCCTTCCTGAAGATGAAGCCATGGCCATGATTGTTCGCGGTTTTATCGAACCAATCGCAAAAGAGCTACCGATGGAATATGCGCTCGAGCTCAACAAGCTCATTCAGATGCAGATGGAAGGGGCAGTTGGTTAATGACTGACCCGATTCTTCATGCGGCAAGCAAGGGCCATACGCACGGCGGTTCAGACGTTCCATTGCAAACCCGCAGCGAGCGACTTCGCTCGGTTAATCCAAGCGACCACACTCAAATCGATGGCCGCGACGAACAGTGGCGTTACCTCGACTCGAATCGACTCGGCGGCCTAGACACAGGCGTTCTTAACAACGTCTCGACAGGCCTGCATTTAGTTGCACCGGCAGAATTCAAAGCCGAAGTGGTCGACGCAAGTGACCCTTCATTCGGCACCGCCGGATTGCCAGAAGACTTGCCAACTGCAAACGCCTGGGCAGCGGCTGACTCTGCCCTGAAGATCACTCTTTCGGGCGAGGCGAGCGAGCCTGCATTTTTGAGCATCAAAGATGTCTCAGCATCGAGCGCTGCCCACCTAATCGTGCAGAGCAAAACTCACTCACGCGGAACCGTGGTCATCGACCACACTGGCACCGGCAACCTCGCAGAGATCGTTGAGATTCTGGTCGGCGACGAGAGCTCACTCACCGTGGTCTCGATTCAAGACTGGAATTACGAATCGGTTCACACCTCGGCCCAGTTTGCGAGACTTGGTCGCAATTCGAGGCTCAAGCACGTGGTGGTCTCACTCGGTGGCAAAACCGTGAGAATCACCCCGACAGCCGAGTTCACGGCTCCGGGGGCAGAGGTCGAACTTCTGGGCATCTACTTTGCCGACGCCGGTCAGCATCTAGAGCACCGAAGCTATGTCGATCACGCCGTAGCCAACTGCAAGTCGCGCGTAACTTACAAGGGCGCGCTGCAGGGCAAGGGTGCTCACACGGTCTGGATTGGCGATGTGCTGATTCGCAAGGCCGCCGAGGGCACAGACACCTACGAACTAAACCGTAATTTGCTGCTATCAGACGGGGCTCGGGCCGACTCGGTTCCGAACCTAGAGATTGAAACCGGCGAGATTGAAGGCGCTGGTCACGCAAGCGCAACCGGTCGATTCGATGACGAACAGCTCTTTTATCTGCAGGCGCGCGGAATTAACGAGCTAGACGCACGCCGACTAGTAGTTCGTGGCTTTTTGAACGAAATAATTCAACAAATTGGCATCGAGTCAATCGAAACCCGACTCAATACTTCAATCGAACTCGAACTTACGAGGAGCAATAACTAATGGCAATTCGAATCTGCGGCGTCGAAGATTTGGCAAAGGGCGCTTACACCCGAGCAACAATGGGTGACGACGTGCTCGCAATCTTCAGATCGAAAGACGGAAACTACCATGTGGTAGCTGACATGTGTTCACACGAGAGCATCTCGCTAACCGCACACAACCAGCCAAACCTCGAGGATTTCGTTCACTTTACTAATGACTATGTAGAGTGCCCGTCTCACGGTGCGAAGTTTTCATTCAAAGACGGCACACCGACTCTTCCGGCTTTCGAGCCAATCCGTGTATACGAAGTAATCATTGAGAACGACGAAGTATTCGTCGAGTACGAGGCTTAGGAAAAATGGCAATTCTACAGATCAAAAACCTGCACGTTTCAGTTGAGACCGAGCAAGGCAGCAAAGAGATTCTCAAGGGCGTCGACCTAACCATTCGCAGTGGTGAAACTCACGCAATCATGGGGCCAAACGGTTCGGGCAAGTCAACACTTGCTTACACAATCGCCGGCCACCCAAAATACACGGTCACCGAAGGCGAGATTTCGCTAGATGGCGAAAACGTGCTCGAGATGAGCGTTGACGAGAGAGCTCGCGCTGGTCTCTTCTTGGCCATGCAGTACCCGGTAGAGATTCCAGGTGTTTCGGTCAGCAACTTCTTGCGAACAGCAAAGACCGCAATCACCGGTGAAGCACCGGCTATTCGCCCATGGATCACCGAGGTTCGCGAAGCCATGTCAAATCTAAAAATGGATTCAGACTTCACCGAGCGCAACGTCAACGAAGGTTTTTCGGGTGGCGAGAAGAAACGCCACGAGATTCTTCAGCTCGAATTGCTAAAGCCACAGTTTGCCATTCTTGACGAAACTGACTCGGGCCTCGACGTAGACGCTCTGAGAGTCGTTAGCGAGGGAGTCAACAGAATCAAGCAGACAAACGGCTTTGGCGTTTTGCTAATCACTCACTACACCCGTATTTTGAACTACATCAAGCCTGATTACGTGCACGTATTCGTGGCCGGCAAGATCGCCGAAGAGGGCGGTCCAGAGCTGGCAGAGCGTCTCGAGGCCGAGGGCTACGACAGGTATTTGAAGGTCTAAATGCCTCTTGAACTGAGCCCGCAAAAGCACGATCAAGTTGTCGAAGCCTTAAAAGAGGTCATCGACCCTGAGCTTGGCGTAAACATTTACGACCTTGGCTTGATCTACGACCTTTTCGAATCTGAAGACGACAAGAGCCTTTTGATCAACATGACATTGACCTCGGCTGGTTGCCCGCTGACAGATGTTATCGAAGAGCAGACCGCAGAGGCTCTCGATGGAGTTGTAGATGCTTTTCGCATCAACTGGGTTTGGATGCCACCATGGGGTCCAGAGCGAATCACAGACGACGGCAGAGAACAGATGCGAGCAATCGGCTTCTCTATCTAGCCAATAAAAAAGGACCTCCACTCGGAGGTCCTTTTTCCATAATTTCTAGCTTTGCGTTTTCTTGACCAGTAGCCAGGCGCCAGGCAACAAACCGGCGGCGATTACTGCCTTGACGACATCCCAAGCCATGAATGGAACCATGTAGGTGATTGCGGCAACCAAGTCACCCTTGAAAGCAAAACTTGAAAGCACCGGCACACCGATTAGGTAGATCACTAGAGAACCAACCACAAAGGCCACGAAAGTCTTGATTACGTGCGAACTCCACTTGCGCTCTGCCAACAAACCAACGAC
>CAIKYE010000141.1 GCA_903831585.1 uncultured Micrococcales bacterium
GTGCGAAACGTTGTTCCGGCTACCCGGGTGATTTACCTAGAGCCCGACCTCAAGCGCGCTTCGCCTCGAAAAAAGCCTTCAGCTGCGAAGAGCACTCCTGCTCGAGCACGCCAGAAATAACCTCGGCTGGAGCGCCCAACCGCGCATCTCTGATTAGGTCATAGAGCGAACCGGATGCGCCCACGCGGGCATCCCAAGCACCAAACACAACGCGGCCGATGCGCGCTGCCACGATTGCTCCGGCACACATCACACAGGGCTCGAGCGTGACAACCAGCGTGCAGTCTTCTAGACGCCAGTCTTTGCGAAGCTTCGCGGCACGACGAATCGCAACTATTTCTGCGTGGGCAGTTGGGTCGTGATCTGCTTCGCGTTCGTTGTGGCCGAAAGTAATAACTTCACCGTCGGCAGAAACCATGAGTGCGCCAACCGGAACATCATCGCCAGACTGAGCGGCTTCGGCGATTGCCGCGCGCATCAAGTCTTCGTAGTTCACGTGTTTTATTCTGCGAGACCGTAGAGTCGATCGCCGGCGTCACCGAGTCCAGGCACGATGTATCCGTGCTCATTTAGTTTTTCGTCGAGTGCACCCAAAACAATTTTCACGTCTTTGCCGTGCACGTGTGCTTCGACGGCGGCCAAACCCTCGGGTGCACCAATCAAACAAATGGCGGTTACATCGGTTGCACCGCGTTCAAAAACATAATCGATTGAATCAATCAGCGTTCCACCGGTAGCCAACATCGGGTCGATTATGAACACCTGACGGTTGGTTAGATCATCTGGAAGGCGATTGGCGTAGGTGAAAGGTTGAAGGGTTTCTTCGTTGCGCTTGATTCCCAAGAAACCAACTTCGGCGGTTGGTAGAAGTTTCACGATTCCATCGAGCATTCCGAGGCCGGCGCGCAGAATCGGAATGATGATTGGGCGGGGGCGACTCAGTCGAACGCCGTCTGCCGAGGTCACCGGGGTTTCGACAACTACCTTTTCAACGCGAACCTCACGGGTTGCCTCATAGGCGAGCAGGGTCACCAGCTCTTCGACCAGCTGGCGAAAGACCGGCGACGGCGTGGTCTTATCGCGCAAGACGGTGAGCTTGTGGGTGATCAGGGGGTGGTCGGCAATGTGAACGCGCATGGGTCAAATCTATCGCCGCCAAATTAGTTTGAAAATCGGTTTGACAGGGTCTGGCCTTGACCCCTAATGTTTTCTCTAATGACTAACAGCACTTTGACCCAGACATCATTGGTGGCACCGGCCCCAATGATGATGTGTGCTGCTATGTGTATGCATATGTGTCGCTAAGCGCAACCGACCCCAAGGTCTAGGCCCAAGAGCCAGCCGTTAGCAAAGACACCAGCAACCCGACAAACGCACGTGATTCGTGCATTTCTCAAATTCCGCACACATAGACCAAAGGACCAGTCAAATGACCATCGCAAACATCCAGGATTACCGCGGCTCAGCAGCCCGCAAGCTTGCCCCGGCACCAGTTACTAACCCAAACACCATCGCACCGGTTCCGACCGAGACCGAGGCAAGAGGGTTCGCACTCTACCTAGGCGTCGACGAAGCCACCGCCCAGGCAAACGGCACCTCACTGATCGAGATTGCCAATGCGCTCAAGCAGACCTTCGCAGAGCTGGTTCCGAGCGCGGCAAACCAAACCTACACAGCCGTTGCGTTGGCACCCAAGGGTGCCGGTGGCAAGAGCGTCGACGTAGTTCGCACCGCACTTCGCGATCCTCGTGCAATCGATCAACTGCGCGCACCCGAAGACGAAACCCCGGCCATAACCGTTGATCTGCTGCGCAAGCGCGTTTACAAAAACAGCATCAATGTCGAGTTCACCAACAAAGAGTTTCTTCTTCTCGCCTACCTAATCGAAAACGAGGGGCAGGTTATCTCTCGCGCTCAACTTGTGGCTGTGACTGCAACATCGGCCGACGCCGATGAAGTGACCGAGCGAACCA
>CAIKYE010000142.1 GCA_903831585.1 uncultured Micrococcales bacterium
ATGCCCGCACACAAAATCGTCAAGTCAAGAAAGGCAAACGTTGTTGAGCGTGCCGCAAAAATTCTGCGCAAGCAGGGTTACCGAGTTGTCACAACTCGAACCGCGGTTTCTGCAGAGCGCGGTTACCTTCGTGAAACCGGCAACCTAATCTTTCACTTTTCACTAATCGGCGTATTGATTTCTGTCGGCATCGGCGGTGGTTTGAGCTACAGCGGTCAGCGAGTTTTGGTCGAGGGCGACACCTTTGTGAACAACCTCGCCGGCTATGACTCAATTTCGCCTGGCACATTCTTTGACGAGAGTCGTCTAACGCCATTTAGCGTGCGCCTCGATAAGTTCAGCGTGATCTTCGACATTCGCAACAAGACCAACATCGGCACACCGCTCGATTTCAAAGCAACGGTTACCAGTCAGGTTGGCGCTGCTGGCGAGCCGACCGAGGGCATCATTCGTGTGAATGAACCGCTTGAACTGCCAGATGCCAAGCTCTATCTGACCGGCAACGGCTATGCCCCGGTCATCACCGTTCGAGACGCAAGCGGCGAGGTTTCGTTCTCGGGGCCGGTCGCCTTCTTGCCTCAAGACAAGAACTACACCTCGCTTGGCGTCTACAAGCTGCCAGATGCCAAGCCGAAGCAATTCGGAATGATCGCGTTCTTCTACCCGACCGCCGCCGAGCTCAAAAATGGGGCTAAATCGTCGATTTTTCCTGACCCAATCAACCCGCTGCTCACCATGAACGTCTATGTCGGTGACCTCGGGCTAGACCAGGGGATTCCAAGAAACGTTTACTCGCTCGACATCGCCGAGATGACCCAGGTTGCTGGCGGCAAGGCCAAGGAGAAGGCAATCGAACTCGAGAAGGGTCAAACTGCAACGCTGCCCGATGGCTTGGGCACCGTCACCTTCGATAGCCTCAAGCGCTTTATCTCGCTAGACATCAGTTATAACCCCGGCGTGGGATGGATTTTGCTGTTTGCCCTGTTATCACTTGGTGGACTCATGATTACTCTTCTGGTTCCAAGAAGAAGAGTTTGGGTTCGAGCTACCGAAGACGGATTCGAGCTTGCAGCACTTGCTCGCGGCGATGACCCAACTCTCGAAAAAGTGCTGAACGATTTATCCGAAGAAATAAAGAAGGCAAAGATTGAATAACGTGGTGCTCAGCGAAGATCTTTCGCAAATCTCGAGGCTGTTTATTTACACCGCGATGGCCATCTACACATTCGCCTTTCTGGCA
This sequence comes from uncultured Micrococcales bacterium, assembly GCA_903831585.1. Classification (GTDB taxonomy): domain Bacteria; phylum Actinomycetota; class Actinomycetes; order Actinomycetales; family Microbacteriaceae; genus Rhodoluna. The sequence goes on from CAIKYE010000142.1 coordinate 1,241, forward strand.
GATGCCCTAAATCTCTCAAGGCAAGCTAGCGAAAACAAGACTGTTCGCTCGAGCGCAAGCGTGACCGAACGTGCTTCTCTGATTTTAACGATTCTTGCTTTTGCGCTGCACGCCGTTGGTGTCGTGCTTCGCGCAATTTCGGTGTCACGTGTTCCTTGGGGAAACATGTATGAATTTGCAATCACCGGCAGCCTGGTAATCGTGACAATTTTCTTGATTGCCCGATTCTTTGTGAAAGAGATTAAGTTCATCTCGCTGCTGATTAGCGGCTTCGCTCTGCTAACCCTTGGCGCAGCGACGACAGTTTTGTATGTCGAGGTTGCCTCGCTAATGCCAGCGCTGCAGAACTACTGGTTGGTAATCCACGTGAGCGTCGCGGTGTTGGCAACCGCATTCTTCAACATCGCTGCCGCGCTATCTGTGGCTTATCTGGTCAAGTCTTCAAGCTGGTTGCAGAAATCAAAGACCGGGGCAGCGAAGGCCTTGAAACGATTGGTTGGCGGCTTTCCGGCAGACAACAAGATTGAACGTCTGGCCTACCGTTTCAACATCATCGGCTTTATTCTCTGGACCTTTACCCTGATAGCGGGCGCTATCTGGGCAGAACGTGCCTGGCACCGCTACTGGGGCTGGGACACAAAGGAGGTCTGGACCTTCATTATCTGGACTCTCTATGCGGGTTACCTGCACGCCAATGCCACGCGCGGTTGGTCGGGCAGGCGTTCGGCTTGGCTATCTTTGGTTGGTTTCGCTGCCGTAATCTTCAACTTCGCAGTCGTGAACCTCTTCTTCAAGGGGCTTCACGTTTACAGCGGACTCAAGTAAAAACTAAATCAGTTCGTAGCAACGCTTAAGACGATCGTGCCACCACTGCGTGTGCTCCGAGTCGGCAGCGAGACTAGCTAGCTTCGAAGCGCTCGGCACCGCGCGGGTTACATAGAGCATCGAGTTCTCTGCGATAAACGGTTCTTCGCAAACATCATCGGCAAGCAGGGCAACCGTTCCGAGTCCGGCGTCGAATGATTCGACCTCGACGGCAGCCGCCAAGTGCAAGCCCATCGAAATTCCCACGGATGTCTCGATCGCGCTCGAAACGGTAACCGCAAGTTTTGCCTCGCGCGTGATGTCTAACGCTGATTGAATTCCACCGAGCGGCTGAGCCTTAATCACGAGAACATCTGCAGCGTTTGCATGAGCAACCGCGAGCGGGTCGCTAACCTTGCGAACCGATTCGTCGGCGGCAACCCTCACGCCGATTCGCGCGAGTTTCATTCGCACCTCGGCTAACTCGGCGATTGTCTTGACCGGTTGTTCGAAATATTCGAGATCGATAGATTCAAGAGCGAGTTCTTTCGCAAGTTCAATTGCAGTCGCAACATCAAAGCCGCCGTTCGCATCGAGTCGAATAGAAACGCTCGGGTGCAGCGCGCGAACTCGGCGAACTCTTGCCAGATCATCTTCGATTGTTTGGCCTGGCTCTGCCACCTTTATCTTGACGGTGCGAAATGAGCCAAATGCCGAAAGCTGTTCTTCAACCCGATCGGGTGCTACGGCGGCAAGCGTTGCGTTGATATAAATCGCGGATTTGTTCAAACGTGGCGTCTGCGCAAAGCCGAACTCCAGAGCGGCACGCAGCCACACCGAAGCCTCTTCGTCTTGATATTCGAGAAACGGGGACCACTCGGTCCATCCGTGGGTGCCTTCAAAGAGCACCACCTCGCGGTGGGTGATGCCGCGAAATTTGACTCGCATCGGCACCGAAAGCACCCTTGCCGAAGCCAGCAGGTCGGCAATTGCGGGTTTCTCGAAAAGGGGCACGTTGTTAGTCTAGATTCATGGCTAATCAGGTATCCGAGTTGTTCGACGCTGCAATCTGGCGCGACGTGCCTGGTTTTGAGTCGGCAACCGACGTCACCTATCACCGCCACCAGAGTCTTGGCATGGTTCGCATTGCCTTCAATCGACCAGAGGTGCGCAACGCATTTAGGCCGAAAACCGTTGACGAATTAGCTGCGGCGCTCGAGCACGCACGCACCGACTCGAAGGTTGGCGTTGTGCTGTTGACCGGCAATGGACCTTCAACCAAGGATGGCGGCTGGGCTTTCTCGAGTGGCGGAGATCAACGCGTGCGTGGTCAAGACGGCTACAAGTATGCCGATGGCGAAGACGCTTCTACAATCGATGCTGGCCGAAGTGGTCGCCTTCACATTCTTGAGGTTCAGCGAATGATTCGCTTCATGCCAAAAATTGTTATCGCTCTAGTGCCCGGCTGGGCTGCCGGCGGCGGTCACTCGCTGAACGTTATTGCAGACCTATCTATTGCCTCACGCGAGCACGCACGTTTCAAACAGACCGACGCAGACGTTGCATCTTTCGATGCCGGCTATGGCAGTGCATTACTCGCGCGCCAGGTCGGTCAAAAGTTTGCCCGCGAAATCTTCTTCTTGGGTCGCGAGTATTCTGCCCAGCGCGCCTATGAGATGGGTGTCGTCAATGCCGTTGTTGACCACAAAGATCTCGAAAAAACCGGCGTCGAGTGGGGTGCCGAGATTCTCGGCAAGTCTCCTCAGGCCGTTCGAATGCTGAAGTTCGCACTCAACGCGGTCGACGACGGCCTCGTTGGGCAGCAGATTTTTGCGGGCGAGGCAACTCGCTTGGCCTACGGCACCGCCGAAGCGGCTGAGGGGCGTGACTCGTTTCTCGAAAAGCGAGACGCCGACTGGTCTGCTTTTCCTTGGCACTACTAGAGCGGGCACCCGTGACCAAACCGCTCAAGTTAGTCGCCGCAAGCGACCCGTTTGGCGCGCTGCTTGCGGTTGCCGATGCCCTAGCGGGTAAGACGGCCTTATTCGTAAGCGCGCCAGAGACCAACGGATTGATGCCAGAGGTTCACGGGTTGCCAGAAACCGTCGACAACTCTGTGGCATTCATCGTCGAAACCAGCGGCTCGACCGGAACCCCGAAACGCGTCGAGCTCTCGGCTGAGGCCGCTCTTGCATCGGCGCACGCGAGCGCCGCTCGACTTGGCGGTGAAGGGCAGTGGCTGCTCGCACTGCCGATCAACTACATCGCAGGCCTGAACGTTTTGATTCGATCTGCTGTCGCAGAAACTCAACCGGTGATGATGAACACTTCCGTGAGCTTCACGGCCGAGGCCTTCGTTCGGCACGCTTCAATGTTGCAAGCCGAAAAAAAGTTCACGGCCTTGGTTCCGACTCAACTTGCTCGACTCTCGGTTGCAGCAGAACACGATGAGAGTGTTTTGCAGGCACTGCGTTCTTTCGAAGCGATTCTGGTTGGCGGTCAGGCAACCTCACCGCTGTTGCTGCAAAAGCTGCGTGAACAAGATGTCAACGTTGTTGAAACCTACGGCTCGGCTGAAACTTTTGGTGGCGTTGTTTACGACGGCAAAGCACTAGATGACGTAACCGTCACAATCGACTCAGATTCGCGAATCGAAATTTCATCAGCAACACTCGCCAACGAATTCCTCTCGGCTGGCAAAGTTGTTATGAGCGACCTTGGTGAATTCATCGACGGTAGGCTGCGAGTTCTCGGCCGGGCAGATCGCGTTTTCATTTCGGGAGCGATTAAAGTCTCGCTAGATCGAGTTGAAGCGGTTGCCCGCGACGTTGGTGGCGTAGTCGAAGTTGCGGCGACCGCAATCGAAGATGACGAGTGGGGCCAACGTGTGGCAATTCTTTATCTGGGTAGCCCAGAGGTCGCCGACGAAATTGCTCAGCGTCTCGCAGCTGAACTAGGTCCGGCAGCCAAGCCGCTGCGAATTGTCAGAGCCGATCGGGTGCCAAAATTGTCTAGCGGCAAGCACGACCTGCGGGCAATCAATCAGCTTTTCGAAAAGGACAAAAGTGGCGACTAAGAAGACCTTCAAGCGCCAGAGCGCGCTTTGGCTCGAGGGGGCCAGGCTTCGCACCCTGCCTCTAGCCGTGGCCCCGGTTGCCATCGGCGCTGGTGCTACCGCCTCGATTCAGTCTTTCAATCTGACACTGAGCTTGCTGGCCCTTGCGGTTGCCCTTTGCCTGCAGATCGGTGTCAACTACGCCAACGATTACTCCGATGGCATTCGCGGCACAGACGCCAAGCGCGTCGGTCCACTTCGTCTGACCGGCAGCAAATCGGTTAAACCCGAGGCAGTAAAACGAGTCGCATTTGCGTTCTTCGCCGTTGCAGCGATAGCCGGACTTGCAATCGTCTTGATTACTCAAATCTGGTGGCTTATCGCAGTCGGCCTAGTTGCCATAATCGCCGCCTGGTTCTACACCGGCGGAAAAAGTCCTTACGGTTATGCCGCTCTCGGTGAGCTGTCGGTGTTTCTCTTCTTTGGTTTGGTTGCAACAGTCGGCACCGCATACATTCAAATCGACAACTTCGAGAAAAACTCGCTTGTGATGATTGTGAGCTTCGCAGGTGCCACGGCCATCGGCCTATTCTCTTCTGCGGTGCTGATGGTTAACAACATTCGCGACATAGATCTCGACAGACATGTTTCGAAAAAAACTCTCGCGGTCAAAGTCGGCAAAACCGCAGCCAAGGCAATCTATTTTGCCTTTGTCTGGATTCCAATGATTCTGCTTTCGGTGTTTGTGCTGTTCTATCCGGCGACGATTTTTGCCTTTGTTAGTTTCTTCTTCATCGCACCGGCAACATTAATTGTTGCCACGGCAAAAACACCCAAAGAGTTGATTCTGGCTTTGAAGTTGACTAGCTTTGGCGCTCTGGCTTATTCGCTCTTGCTTGCCTACGGTTTGGCCACCGTATCGATTGGCTAGTCTCTAGAGTCGTCGGCAGGATCGTGGGGCACATCCTCGGCATCTGTGTCTGCATCGTTCTTCTTGTTGCGAGCGTCATAGATGGCACGAGAAACAGCATTGCGCTGGTTGCCGAAAAAAATCAGAGAAATGGCAAGCGCTAAAACGGCGGCCGTCGCCGAGGCAAAAAATGGGTCGAATTGAAGCAAAAGCATGACCGTCAAGAAGACCGCAAAAGTGCCAATCCTCAGCACGAGGTACCTGACCCACGGGTTATTCACTGTTCAAGTCTAAGATTTCGCTGATTAGAGTTAAGCCATGCGTTTTCAGATCTTTGGCCTCATCGTCCTGGTCATATTCACGGTTTTTGTGACCGTCTTTGCCGCCAGTGCCGACCGCAATGCGGTTCGGGTGCTGCCAAAGTACCTGTGGGTTTTGCTCTGCTTCTTCACCACTCCGGTTGGTGGCTTGCTCTACCTGACTTTCGGGCGACCACTCGGCGGCCCTGGCAAGCGCGAAAAGCGTCGCCCAACCGCACCAGATGATGACCCGCAGTTCTTGCGTGACCTATCGCAGCGTCTTCGAAAAGACGACGAAGGCAAAGAGTGACAGAAGCGCCATCGCAAGTCTTTGCGGCCAATTTTCTGGCCAACCTGGTTGGCACCATCGATGTGCGCCACATCTACCTCGCACCTGGCTCAAGGTCCCAGGCCCTAGCCGTTGCCGCTGAGCAGCTAGCCAGCGCGGGCAAAGTAAAGCTGCACGTGCGCATCGACGAGCGTTCTATGGCTTTCTCGGCACTGGGCACGGCCCTAGCCACACAAACACCAGTCGTTCTGATCACAACTTCTGGCACGGCGGTCGCCAACTTGCATCCGGCAGTTCTCGAAGCGCACCACTCTGGAGTGCCCTTGATTCTGCTCACCGCTGATCGACCAGCAGAACTTCGTGGCGTAGGTGCAAATCAGACCACGGAACAGGTTGGGCTCTTTGGTGCTGCCGTGCCGATGGTCTTTGACGTTGAAGCGCCGAGCGCAGGTGTCGACGAGACAAAACGTGCTATCGATTTGGCTGACGCAGTGTCGGCTGCGCTGCTGGGTCACCCCGGACCAGTTCAA
>CAIKYE010000143.1 GCA_903831585.1 uncultured Micrococcales bacterium
AACCCAGCGCATCGACAATTTCAAACGCGCCGGTCTTCTGACCCTCGATGCGATCTGGGTTAACCGAGTTGACCAGGTGAACCGCATAGTTGGCCGAAAGGTTTCTGGCTAGATCGAGGCAGTCGTCGAAGTTTCCGCGCACCTGAAGAATTTGCGATTTGTGGGCAACCGCCTGGCTTAGCTTGCCGAGTGCAATCTTGCCCTCTGGAATAAGCACAACCGATTGAATTCCGGCGGCGGCTGCGTATGCTGCAGCCGAGGCCGAGGTGTTGCCGGTAGAAGCGCAAATAACTGCCTTTGCACCGTGACCGATGGCTTTTGAAACCGCCATGGTCATGCCTCGGTCTTTGAACGAACCGGTTGGGTTCATTCCCTCGACCTTGAGCATCACTCGCTCGGCACCGACCAACTTGGCCAACGCTGGCGCTTCGACTAGCGGGGTGCCGCCTTCGCCAAGCGTGATGATCGGGTTATCTGCGCTGATGTCTAGTCGGTCGATATATTCACGGATGACTCCGCGCCACTGGTGAGCCATTAGATTCCTTCTACTCGGATGACCGAGATGATTGATTCGACCGCGTCGCTTGCTGCAAGTGCAGCTACCACTGCAGACAGCGAAGCATCGGTGGCTTCGTGTGTAGCAATTTCAAGATTCGCAGTCTTGCGACCAGGCGTTGGCGTTTGCTCTACGAATTCGATAGACACCTCGTGACTCGCAAAGATGTTTGCAATTGCTGCAAGCACACCGGGCTGGTCGGTGGCCTCAAGGGTGATCTGGTAGCGAGTAAAAATTCGATCAATCGGAAGAATCGGTAGGTTGGCGTGCACCGAGTCGGCAAGGCCAGGGCCACCGGCAACGTGACGCTTAGCCGCGCTAACCAGGTCGCCAAGAATTGCGCTTGCGGTTTGAGCACCACCGGCACCCGCTCCGTAAAACATAAGTTGTCCGGCAGATTCGGCCTCGACGAAGACAGCGTTGAATGCACCGCGAACTGCTCCGAGCGGATGTGTTCTTGGAATCAATGTCGGATAAACGCGAACAGAAACTCCCTCGACTCCAGCTTTAGAGGCGTCGATGCGTTCTGCAATAGCAAGCAATTTGATTACGTTGCCATCTCGCTGAGCTGCGCGCATCAACTCTGGAGTCACATTTGTGATTCCCTCGCGATAGACCTGCTCAATTGGCACCTCGGTGTGAAAAGCAAGGTAGGCCAAGATGGCAGCCTTCTGCGCTGCGTCATAGCCTTCGACGTCGAGAGTCGGATCTGCCTCGAGATAGCCGAGCTCGGTGGCTTCGGCCATCGCAGCTTCTAGCGAAATGCCTGCGGTATCCATACGGTCAAGAATGTAGTTCGTCGAACCATTCACGATGCCCATGATTCGCTGAACCTTGTCGCCGGCAAGTGATTCGCGAAGCGGGCGAATGATTGGAATCGCGGCGGCCACGGCAGCTTCGAAGTAAAGTTGTGCGCCAACCTGCTCGGCGGTGTCAAAAAGCTCTGTTCCGTGCGTGGCCAAGAGCGCTTTGTTCGCGGTGATGACATCGCTGCCAGAATTCAGCGCCTGCAGAATGTAGGTCTTTGCCGGCTCGATGCCACCCATCACTTCGATGACAATGTCGGCACCGAGAATTAGCCCTTCGACATCGGTCGTGATTAGTTCGGTTGGAAAGCCTTCTGGGCGCTTGGCCTTGGGATCGCGAACGGCAATGCCGATGAGTTCAAGTTCTGCTCCAACTCGAGCAGCTAGTTCTGCCTTGTTTTCGGTGAGCAATCGCGCCACCTGAGCGCCAACAGAGCCAGCCCCGAGCAGGGCAATGCGCAACGGACGGTACTCAATCACGATCTCACTCTTTCTTCGTCGCTTGGTAGCGAAGGTCTCTGGTAAACAAGTCTGCCTCGGTTTCGGCTCGAATGATGAGTCTGGCAACAGAATTTTTGACCGCCACTACGGCTGGTCTGGTCAGAAAGTTGTAATTATTCGAAAGCGAGTGGCAATAGGCACCGGTCGCGGCCACCGCAATTATGTCGCTAGCCGCGATGTCTGCCGGAAGGTAGTCATTGCGAACAACTATGTC
>CAIKYE010000144.1 GCA_903831585.1 uncultured Micrococcales bacterium
AGCCGTGGCGGTCACTTCCGTGAAGATTACGAGACCCGCGACGACAAGAAGTTCATGGTTCACTCGATGGCTTACCTGACCGACAAGAAGCCAAAGAAGCCTGGCGACAACATCAAGATCGGCTGGAAGCCGGTCACCATTACCAACTACCCACCAATGGAGCGCAAGTACTAATGGCAACTCAATTTGAAGAGCTCGGCGCAGTTGCAACTTTCAACGTCACGCTTTTTGTGCGCAGATTCAATCCAGAGGATGGTCTTGAGGCGCGCTGGGAAGACTTCGACGTTCAGGTGCACGGCACCGACCGTGTGCTCGACGCACTGCACAAGATCAAATGGGAAACCGATGGCTCGCTAACCTTCCGTCGCTCATGCGCACACGGCGTTTGCGGTTCAGACGCCATGCGCATCAATGGTCGCAACCGTCTTGCTTGCAAGACCCTGATCAAAGACCTCGACATCACCCAGCCAATTTACGTTGAGCCAATCAAGGGACTCGAAGTTGAAAAAGATTTGGTCGTCAACATGGAACCTTTCTATAAGGCCTACCGCGATGTTCAGCCGTTCTTGATTGCAAACGACAAGCCAACCAAAGAGCGCCTGCAGAGCCCAGAAGATCGCGCCCGTTTCGATGACACCACCAAGTGCATCTTGTGTGCTGCCTGCACCAGCTCTTGCCCGGTGTTCTGGACAGACGGTCAGTACTTCGGCCCGGCCGCAATCGTCAACGCGCACCGTTTCATCTTTGACTCACGCGACGAAGGCGCTGAGGTTCGCCTAGACATCTTGAACGATAAAGAAGGCGTCTGGCGCTGCCGCACCACCTTCAACTGCACCGAGGCTTGCCCTCGAGGCATCCAGGTAACCAAGGCAATCGCCGAGGTTAAGCAGGCGATCCTGCGCGGTCGGGTTTAGCCCCATGGATAACTGCCAGCCTCGCGAAGTCACCGAAATCAGCGAGTCTGCGCTCGGGCTCTCTCGACGCACTGCACTCAAAGCGCTAGCCGTTGGCTTCGCTGCAATCGGTTTATCAACCATCGCCGATTCAGCAATGGCAGCCGCCAAGACCTACAAAATCTGCAAGACCACCGACGTCAAAGTTGGCAGCGCGCGCATGTTCGCGGTTGGTGGTCGCGGCATTGTCGTGACTCAACCAAAGAAGGGCACCTTCAAGGCCTTCAACGCAAACTGCACACACCAGGGTGCTCCGCTGGCGGCAAAGGTTGGCGCGGTTCGAACCGTTAGCGGCTCAATGATTTGCCCACAGCACGGAGCGGGCTTTGACACCACCACCGGTGCTGTGACAAGAGGTCCGGCAGCCGCTCCCCTAGACAAAATCACTGTCAAAGTTTCTGGAACGCAGGTTACGGTTTCGTTCTAAGAACCTGCGCGCGAGTTTAGACTTGCGGCTATGGCCCTAAAAATTGTTTCGGTAAACGTCAACGGTGTTCGAGCTGCCTTTCGAAACGGCATGCCAGCCTGGCTTAGCGTTGCACAGCCAGACATTCTTGCTCTGCAAGAAGTTCGTGCAGAGACCGAAGATCTCCTTCGACTTTTCAACGAGTTTGAAACAGAACATGGCGGCGACAAGTGGCACATCTTGCACGACAATGCCACGGCAAAGGGTCGCGCTGGCGTTGCCGTAATCAGCAAAATGAAACCGAACGCGAGTCGCACCGAGCTCGGTGCAAAAAGTTTTGACAGCGCCGGCCGCTGGCTCGAGGCAGATTTCAAGATCGGCAAAAAGACCATCACCGTGATCAGCACCTACGTGCACTCGGGCGAGGTTGGCACACCGAAGCAAGATGAGAAATACAAGTTTCTCGAGGCCATGCAAAAGCGCATGAAGCAGATCGCCGATGAGGGTGGGCTTGCCCTCGTGCTCGGCGATCTGAACGTTGGCCACACCGAGCTCGACATCAAGAACTGGAAGGGCAACCTCAAGAACGCCGGTTTCTTGCCAGAAGAGCGCGCCTATTTCGACACCATCATCGGCAAACACGGCTGGGTAGATGTTGGCCGCAGTGCGCATCCGGGGGTTGATGGCCCCTACACCTGGTGGTCGAACCGCGGGCAGGCCTTCGATACCAACACCGGTTGGCGCATCGACTATCACCTGGCCACACCGAAGCTGGCCGCGGTTGCCAGCGATTACAAGGTGCACCGGGCCGCCAGCTATGCAGATCGCTGGAGCGACCACGCCCCCGTTGCCGTGACCTACGACATTTAGACTTGACCAATGAATAACAAGCCCAACCTGCTCAGCGGAATGCAGCCGTCTGCCGGCTCGCTTCACCTCGGAAACTACCTCGGTGCGCTGGTCAACTGGGCCTCTATGCAAGACGACTACAACGCGTTCTATTGCATCGTCGATCTTCACGCCATCACGGTTCCGCAAGAACCTGCAGAGCTGCGTTCAAACACTCGCCGCACCGCAGCCCAGTATTTGGCTGCCGGCATCGACAGCGACAAGGCCACCTTGTTTGTTCAGTCGCACGTTCCGGCTCACGCGCAGTTGGCCTGGGTGCTTCAGTGCATCACCGGAATGGGTGAGGCCGGTCGCATGACCCAGTTCAAAGACAAGTCGCAAAAGACCGGCGCAGACTCAGCTTCGGTTGGTCTCTACACCTATCCGATTTTGCAGGCCGCAGACATTTTGCTTTACCAACCGAAGGCCGTGCCGGTTGGCGAAGACCAGCGTCAGCACATCGAACTCACTCGCGATCTTGCAATTCGGTTCAACTCTCGTTTCGGTGACACATTTGCGATTCCCGAGGCAGTGATTCTCAAAGAAACCGCAAAGATTTATGACCTGCAAAACCCAACCGCAAAAATGTCGAAGTCTGGTGACCCAAAGGGGCTCGTCAACATCATGGATGATGACGACACCATCATCAAAAAGTTCAAGACCGCGATGACC
>CAIKYE010000145.1 GCA_903831585.1 uncultured Micrococcales bacterium
TCCTCTTTTTGGGTATTGCCAAAAGGGGTCGATTGTGAAACTATTTTCGAAGGAAAACATCACCTCGAACCCGCTTCATAAGCGTAGGTCAACGAGGTAAAAATGGCAGTTTTAAAGGACAACCATATATGGACATGCAGTGGCTCAACGAATCTCGTTGCCTAACCGAAGACCCTGAACTCTTCTTTCCGATCGGCAACACCGGCCCTGCTGTAGAACAGATTGAACAAGCCAAAGCGATTTGTCGCGAGTGCTCTGTGGCAACCCTTTGTCTCGAATACGCGATCAAAGAGAACCAGGACACCGGCGTATGGGGCGGCCTAAGCGAGGACGAGCGTAAGTCGCTCAAGCGCAAGTATGCCCGCGCTCGTCGCGCCAGCTAAACCAGCTAAACCAAAGATGTGAAGAAACCCGCCCTCGAGGCGGGTTTCTCTCTTTGCCACTAGGCCAGAGGAAGCGAGATCGAAACCTTGGTTCCGCCCTCTTTGGGTGAGAACCACTTGATGGTTCCGCGCAATTCGCCCTCGATTAGCGTGCGAATAATCTGAGTGCCGAGCCCCACCCCGAGTTCGCCATTTTTGAGACCCTCGCCGTTGTCAGAAACATCGATGTTGAGGCGTTTGGGGTTGCGAACCGCATTGACCAAAACCACGCCGCTGCGATTGGCTAATCCGTGTTCGACAGCGTTGGTGACGATTTCGGTTAAGGCAACAGCCAGCGGCGTTGCGATCTCGCTTCGCAGCTGGCCGAACTTGCCATCGACCAAAGTGCGAACCGTGGTGTTGTGGCTGGCGGCAACCTCGCCGGTGAGCTGAAGCACGCGATCGAAGACCTGGTCGAAGTCGAGGTCTTGATTGACACCCTCAGACAAAGTGTCGTGTACCAGGGCAATTGCCGAAACCCGACGCATCGCCTGATCTAGCGACTCGCGAATCTCTTCACTCTCTGATCGCCTCGACTGCATTCGCAGCAGACTCGAGACGGTTTGCAAGTTGTTTTTCACTCTGTGGTGAATTTCACGAATGGTGGCATCCTTGGTAATAAGTTCGCGCTCCTGACGTCGCAACTCGGTGACATCGCGGCACAACACCAGCGCACCAACTCGCCTGCCGTCGGCCTTCAGCGGAATCGCGCGCAGCGACAGGGTTAGGGTTGCCGATTCGATGTCGGCTCGCCAGGCAGCTCGACCGGTAAGCACCAACGGCAATGACTCATCAACACTGTTCGAGTCTTTGACCACCCTGGTTGCGGCTTCGGCGAGTGAGCGACCCTCGAGCTCGCCATCGATGCCCAGACGGTTAAACGCCGAGACTCCGTTTGGGCTTGCGAAGATGACATCGCCGTCTTCATCAAGACGAATCAAGCCATCGTTTGCTCGAGGTGCGCCGCGCTTGGAACCGGTTGGTGAGTTGAAATCAGGGTACTGACCATGGGCGACCATTTCGAGCAGGTCATTGGCGGCACGCAGGTAGTTGATTGAGATCTTGTTTGGCTGAATCGTGGCATCGATCTTGGTGTGACGAGAGATGAATGCCACCGGCGCCTCAACCGCATCTTCGTTGGAACTAGATGCCCGGCGTCGAACCGGAACAACCTCTAGGCGAGACTTGATTCCATCGAAAACCTCGCTGGCCAAGAAGAATGCCTCGCCAGTGCTGAAGGCCTGCTCGAGACCGGCCTGCCACTGTTTTGGTGCGTCTGAGGAAGAGATATCGCGGTAAAAGAGCGTTGGGGCCGAAGAAGGCCGGGCGTTGCTGATTGCATAGAACTTGCCGGTCGATTCGCGCACCCAGAGCACCAGATCGGCCATCGATAGGTCGGCGATGAGCTGCCACTCAGAGATGAGCAGGTGCAACCACTCGATGTCGGCATGAACACTCTGGCCATGCTTCTTCATGAGTTCGCTTAGGGTCGACACCTAACCGAGTTTAGCCACGCGCCGCCTCGATTTCGAAGGCGAATTCAGCAGGTTCGAGAGCACAAACTGGGCTATTGCCTGCTTAACGCTTGAATTTTTGCCAACCAGGTTTATGGGCACACCGTCGCGCAAAGCGCGCGCAAACA
>CAIKYE010000146.1 GCA_903831585.1 uncultured Micrococcales bacterium
CGCAAACGTTCTCGGCGCCGCTCGAATGAAACCGCCCTTTGGCATCGGTCAGATTGGTAAGTCGTTCAGAAACGAAATCACACCCGGAAACTTCATTTTCAGAACTCGTGAATTTGAACAGATGGAGATGGAATTCTTCGTTGAGCCAGGTACCGATGAAGAATGGCACGACTACTGGATTGAACAGCGACTCAACTGGTATCTAGATCTCGGAATCAAGAGAGAGAACCTTCGACTGTTCGAGCACCCGAAGGAGAAGCTCTCGCACTATTCGAAGCGAACCGTTGACATCGAATACAAGTTTGGTTTTCAAGGTAGTGAATTCGGTGAGCTAGAGGGTATTGCTAACCGCACCGACTTCGACCTAACCGTGCACTCTAAGGAGTCGGGCGTTGACCTGAGTTACTTCGATCAGGCCAAGGGCGAGCGTTGGACACCGTTCGTTATCGAACCGGCCGCGGGTCTCACCCGTTCACTGATGGCGTTCTTGGTAGACGCTTACGCCGAAGACGAAGCGCCAAATACCAAGGGCGGCGTAGACGTTCGAACTGTTCTGCGTCTCGACTACAGGTTGGCTCCGATCAAGGCAGCGGTTTTGCCGCTATCTCGCAACGAAGACCTATCGCCGATGGCGCGCAACCTTGCCCAAGAGCTTCGCGGTCACTGGAACATCGACTTCGATGACTCCGGTGCGATTGGTCGCCGTTATCGCCGCCAGGACGAGATCGGAACCCCGTTCTGTATCACAATCGACTTCGATTCGCTAGAAGACCAAGCGGTAACCGTTCGCGAACGCGACACCATGTCGCAGGAGCGCGTGTCGTTAACCAAGCTAAAGGGCTACCTGGCCGAGAAGTTGGTCGGCTAACCCGATGACCAGCACGGCCAGCCGCCAACCCGCTCTGCGGTACGGCAAAATCGAGATCGACACCCCCGTGGTGTTGGCTCCGATGGCTGGCATAACTAACACCGCTTTTCGTCGGCTATGCCGAGAGTTTGGCGGCGGCTTGTATGTTTCTGAAATGGTTACCTCGAGAGCATTGGTCGAGCAGACCGAAGGCTCGCTTCGAATCATCGGTCATCACGAGAGCGAAGATGTGCGCAGCGTGCAACTCTACGGAGTTGACCCTGTAACCATCTCGCGAGCAATCAAACTTCTCGTCGATCAAGACAAAGCCGATCACATCGATCTCAACTTTGGTTGCCCGGTGCCAAAGGTCACACGCAAGGGTGGTGGCGCTGCACTTCCGTGGAAGCGCGACCTGTTTGAGGCAATCGTGAACTCCGCGGTGAAAGCTGCCGGGGAACTTCCGGTAACGGTAAAGATGCGCAAGGGAATCGACAGCGAACACTTGACATTTCTAGATGCGGGTAAGACCGCGCGTGACGCCGGTGTTGCAGCAATTGCACTGCACGGCAGAACCGCGAGCGATTACTACTCGGGCGTCGCCGACTGGAACGCGATTGCTGAACTTCGCGAATCATTGCCTGACGTTCAAGTTCTTGGCAACGGTGACATCTGGTCTGCAGCCGACGCAATTCGCATGATGAGAGAAACCGGCGTAGACGGTGTCGTCGTTGGACGCGGTTGCCTCGGGCGCCCTTGGCTCTTTGGAGATTTGCAAAAGGCCTTCGACGAATATCGTCGCGACCCGAACTCGAACGCGGCAATCGACTTGATTCAACCGAACCTTGGTGAGGTTGCCGACGCCTTCAAACGGCATGCGGAATTACTGGTCGAGTATTTCGAGAATGAAGATCACGCATGCCGAGATATTCGCAAGCACGTTGCCTGGTACTTCAAGGGCTATCCGGTTGGCGGTGAGTTCAGGGCACGACTCGCTCAGGTGCTCAGCCTCGATCACATGGATGAGATTTTGGCCGAGCTCGATGGAGACCAGCCGTATCCCGGCGAAGAAGCAGAGGGCCCGCGCGGTCGACTCGGCGGAGCCAAGACCACGACTTTGCCCGAGGGA
>CAIKYE010000147.1 GCA_903831585.1 uncultured Micrococcales bacterium
ACTCTCTACTGGGATTTTCTCGATCGCCACAGCGAGACTTTTGCCAAGAACCACCGCATGAGTCAGCAGGTCTTTGGCCTGAAACGGTTAAGCGATCTGCCCGATCTGCGCATTCGAGCCAAAGAGGTTTTAGCCGGTCTAGACCGTGGCGAGATCTAGTGCTTGATTAGCTTTCCGACACCGTTGATCGAGTAGTAGCGAATGTAGTCGACCGAAAGAGATCCGGTCTGCACGGTTGGGTCAATGTTCGGCTCGAAGTTTCCACCGGTCGCCAAGTTGAGAATCAAGAAGAACTCCTGGTTGAATACCCAAGCATTTGGCTGCACCTGTGATGCGGTGATGCTGTAGTACTTGTTGTTGTTGAAATAGAAGTCGATGGCGTTCTTGCGCCACTCAATGGCATAGACGTTGAAACCAGAGGTCAACGGCACCGGGTGATCGAATGCGTAACCCTTTTGGGTTCCGTCGCCACCAAAGTAACCAGGACCGTGGATGGTGCCGTAGACGCGGTTTGGCTGTGAGCCTTTGCCCTCGAGAATGTCGATCTCGCCGCAGTCGGGCCAGGTGTCACCCTCGGTGAGCGATGAGCCAAGCATCCAGAAGGCAGGCCACATTCCTGAGCCGGCCGGGGTCTTGATGCGTGCCTCGAGGCGGCCATACATGAAGCCGAGTTTGTCTGCGGTCTTGACCTTGGCGCTGGTGAACTGGCAGTCATCGCAGAAGTTCAAAAGTGGTGAATCCTCGGGAATGCGCTTGGCCGTTATCACGAGGCTGCCTTTGCCATCGGTAAAGATGTTCGACGAGCTGGCGGTGTAATACTGCTTTTCGTTATTGCCCCAGCCGAAGCCGTTGCCCAGATCGTGGGTGAAATAGCGCTTGTCCACTCCGACGCGCTTGGTTCCATTGAATTCCTGAGACCAGAGCAACTTCTTAGTGGTTGCTGCGGTAGCAGATTGGCTCGGTGCCGAAGCAGCGACGAAGGCGAGGCTTGCAACGCTGAGGCTCGCAACGAGCAACTTGCCGAACGATCTGAACTTCATGAAACGCCTTTCACGGATTACTTGAATGCTACCTAATCACACTTTGACCTGTGTCACGCTTTGATAACGAATCCCCTATTTCACGGGGATTCAGTTGCGTTGTCAATTCTAATTGTGTTTACTCGATTCTGTGAAATCGGTTTCACGCTATCTTAAGTCGATTTAGGAGATTCCCACCATGGCTAAGTTTTTCGCAAAGAAGCGCGTTCTAGCCGCGACTTCGGCACTGGCTCTTTTGAGCGTTTTGTCGATTGGCATCGAGCCAGCGAGATCGGCAGATGCGCCGGTCAAAATTACCGTTTGGTCATTTGGTGACGTTATTCAGCGAGACCTAGTGAGGCAGTATCAAACACTGCACCCGAACGTGACAATCGAGTACACCAAGTACAACCTCGATGACGTAAACGGCACCAAGTTAATTACTCAGTGCTCGGCTTACAAGCTCACCAAAAAACCTGGTGGCCCAGACATCGTTGCAGTTGAGGTTGCTTACTCAGGCAAGTGGCGCGCGACTCCTTCGTGCTTCCAAGATTTGCGCAAGATGAACACTTCAGACACCAACGTCGCAGCCGGCGTGAAGGCGGGCCTTTCAGGCAGCGACCTCAAAGCCGACTACCTACCATGGCGCTGGGAACAGGGTGTTGGTTATGACGACAGCGTTATCGGAATTCCAACAGACGTTGGAGGTCTTGAAGTTGCATACCGCAGCGATTTATTCAAAGCTGCTGGTCTTCCGTCAGAGCGCGTCGCAGTTGGCAAGCTCTGGCCGACCTGGGACAAATTCATCGAAACCGGCAAGAAGTATGTTGCTAAGTTGACTGCTGCGCAGAAGAAAAAGAATTTCGCGTTCATCGATGATGCCGGAAGCATCTACACCGCGATGTTGAACCAGGGAACCGCAAAGTATTACGAGAACAACGGTACCGATGCCGGCAAGTTGGTCTATAAGACCAACCCTGCAATCAAGAAGGCCTGGGATGCCACGGTGAAGGCCATGGATTCGGGCATTAGTTCAAAGACCGCGCAGTTCACTGCCGACTGGCCAGTTGGAATGAACAACGGCAAGTTTGCCGTGATTCTTTCACCAGCTTGGATGACCGAATACATCAAGGCTCAGGCACCAACAACCAAGGGAAAGTGGGACATCGCAGAGATTCCAGTTGGTGGTGGAAACCAGGGCGGTACCCAGCTCACAATTCCAGCCGGTGCAGTTAACAAGCAAGAGGCATATGACTTCATGACTTGGTACTTGGCTCCTGCTCAGCAGTTGCAGATGTTCAAGAAGTTTGGACTATTCCCATCAACTCTCGCGTCTTACAAAGACCCAGCCGTTGCTGACTACAAAGACCCGTTCTTCAACAATGCTCCCGTCGGCAAAATCTATGGTGACGGAATGTTGAAGCTCAAGCCGATCTTCGAGGGAACCTGTCAGCGAGCAATCGACATGGCCTTCGGTGCGGGACTTGGTCGTGTTCAAGCTAAGAAACAAACGGCGGCAGCCTCGTGGACAGCCACGCTGGCTGCACTATCTAAAGACAAGTGTTTGACGTCGGGTAACTAGGGCTCAAACCAGTGACCGCTATAGACGATTCGACTAAACCCAGCGGGTTGTCTCGACAAGGATCAAAGGGTGGTCGGCGCAAGCCGGCCCCCTCTCCTTGGCGTGCGAAGAAAATTCAGAGTGACAAGAACCCCGGCGGTCTGGCATCACTAAACGGTAAATGGGGATACGTCTTCACCGCTCCCTTCTTCGTGATGTTCCTGATCTTTGGTCTTGCACCAATCGTCTATTCAACGGTAATTGCCTTTTTCAACTGGGATCCAATTGGTGAAATTGAATACATCGGTCTAAAGAACTTCGAAGATCTTCTTGCCGACGATCGTTTCTGGTTAGCTCTCGGCAACACCATGGAAATCTGGGTGCTAGCAACTTTCCCAGCGCTAATTGGTTCTATCGGTCTTGCCGCAATTCTCAGAAACAAATTTCTGCGAGGCGCAACCGCCTGGCGAACCGTTCTCTTGGTTCCAAATATCACTTCTGTTATCGCAGTAGCGATTGTCTTCGGTCAACTCTTCGGTCGCGACTTTGGAATGATCAACAACGTAATCGAGCTCTTTGGTTTTCCGAGAGTCGACTTTATTGAAGACAGCTTCGCTAGCCACGTGGCTATCGCAACCATGATTACCTGGCGCTGGATGGGTTACAACGCCCTGATCTTCTTGGCATCGATGCTTGCGATTCCAGATGAACTTTATGAGTCAGCTTCGCTCGATGGCGCAAGCACCTGGCAGCAATTTAGATATGTCACCTTGCCGGGTCTAAGAAACACAATCACATTCGTTCTAATCGTCGGAACGATTGGTGGTTTGCAGGTATTTGCCGAACCGCTAACTCTCGGCGGCGGCCTATCCGGTGGGTCTTCAAGACAGTTCTCAACTTTGACGCTGTTCTTATATGAGCAAGCATTCGCAAGTTACCAGTGGGGTTATGCGGCTGCGGTTGGAATCTTGATTACATTCATCGTGCTAATCGTTTCGGCAATCAACTTTGCAATCACCCGTCGACTAGCAGATGAGAACACTCGATGACCAGCACAGCGACGAAACCGAAGTTGATCATGAAACTCTTGCGCAGAAAACCAAAGAGCCGTCGCATGTCGTTCGTGGGTTACATCATTCTCGCGACCATAACCTTTGCTTCGGTATTTCCGTTCTACTGGATGTTTGTTGTTGCATCGAACGGTTCAGACGAAATCTCGAAGAACCCGCCAACCCTGATTCCCGGCGGTAACTTCTTCAAAGTCGTTGCCGATGTCTACTCGGTGGTTCCGTTCAACCGAGCACTGCTAAACACCCTCTTGGTAGGAACTGTTGTTGCTCTAGCGCAGGTCTTCTTCTCGGCGCTTGCCGGCTTCGCCTTTGCCAAGCTCAACTTCAAGGGCCGCCGCTTCATGGTGCTCTTCGTTATCGGCACAATGATGCTTCCGAGCCAGCTCGGCATCATTCCGCTCTTTATGCTCGTTTCGGCGATGGGTTGGTTTGACACACTGCTCGCACTGATAGTGCCGGCGCTGGTTACGGCGTTCGGAGTGTTCTGGATGCGCCAGATCATCGACGCGCAGGTGCCAAACGAGTTGCTCGAAGCAGCCAGCATCGATGGAGCCGGCGTGCTGAGGGTTTACTGGAGCATCGTTTTGCCGATTATTCGCCAGAGCAGCTTTGTTCTCGGCCTCTTTAGCTTCTTGGCCACCTGGAACGACTTCTTGTGGCCCGGTTTGGTTCTGGCCTCGCCTGACAACTACACCGCCCAGATTGCGGTGACCCAGTTGCAGGCCAGCTATGTGCTTGACTATGCCCTAAATATGGGTGGTGCCTTCATGGCTACCGCGCCACTGTTGTTGCTCTTCATCTTTGTCGGCCGCAGGCTAGTAAGCGGTGTCATGGATGGTGCCGTCAAGGGGTAAAAGCCTTGTGGCTGACAAAAAATGAAATCAAGTAGAAAAAGGAAAATCATGAACCGCAATTGGAAAAAAGCAGTTGGTTTCCTAGGAGCTCTTGTTTTGAGCTTCGTGGGAGTTGCAGGCG
>CAIKYE010000148.1 GCA_903831585.1 uncultured Micrococcales bacterium
CCCTTAAACAGGATGCCGCCGAAAGCCGATGCGCGCGACTGAACTTTGAGGCGGCCGTGACGAGCTAGGGCTCGAGGTTGGCGCTTCTTGAACAGGGGCATCGAGGGTCTCTCGGGTCGGGGCGAACTACAAGTTTAAGCCGAAGGTCGCTGAGTTGCTAGGGAGTCCCAGAGAACTCCCATAAAGCAAAAGACCCAGCAAAATGCTGGGTCTTTTGTTATCGCTGGAGGAAGCGGTGGGATTTGAACCCACGGTAGCTATTAACTACGACAGTTTTCAAGACTGTTCCGTTCGGCCGCTCCGGCACGCTTCCGTGCCTAAATTCTAACTGACCGAGCGTGAAAACAAAATGCCCTCGAAGCCAGATAGCACCTCGGCAACACCGTCTTCTTCGACAGAGGCAACCACTGCCGAAGCTGCGGCATGAACCTCTTCGGGTCCTTGACCCATGGCAAAGCCGTATCCCCCGCCGGCAATTGCCCAGGTGAACATGTCGATGTCGTTGCGCCCGTCGCCAACCGTGATTACCTGCGATGGCAAAATGCCGAGTTCTTGGCGTCGAGTTTCGAGAGCCGAGGCTTTGCTGATTCCCTGCGGAGAGATGTCTAGCCAAGCGGTGTATCCGATTGCATAGCTAACCGAATGCAATCCGATGCCTGCAATCACTCCAACGAATTCTTCGGCGTCGTGATCGGGCGACAGCACCACAACGCGTGAAGCCGGTTCGTTCATCATGTCTTCGAGCGCTGTCTCAAAATTGTGTGTGCCGAGCGCGTAAGAAGGAAACGGGCGATGAAACTTGTATGTTCCATCGGCGTTCTCAACCGCGAAATGCGCGTTCGGAAGTTTCTCGATTAGCTTTTCAAGAACTTCACCAGGATGAAATGTGATTACCTCGTGCGGTGTGAATCCGCGTTCGTGTTCTTTATCGACCTTGATAGTCACCGCACCGTTTGAACACACGGCGTATCCGTCATGAATACCGACGTCTCTAATCACTGGGATGGCGTTCGACGCGCTTCGGCCGGTCGCAACGATTACTTCGTGGCCAAGAGCGCGCACTCTCGCAACTTCGGCGACAACTCGTTCAGACATGAAGCCGTTGTCGTGCACCAACGTTCCGTCGATATCTAGCGCAATCAGCCAGCGCTGATCGCCGGTTGCAATCGTCATTTGGGAGCGATGACCTCTGCGCCGCCGAGAAATGGTCGAAGCGCTTTAGGAATGCGAACCGAGCCGTCGGCCTGCTGATGGGTTTCGAGAATTGCAACAAGCCAGCGAGTTGTGGCAAGGGTTCCGTTTAGGGTTGCCGCGGTTGCGGTCTTGCCGTCTTCTGTGCGGTAACGAACGTTTAGGCGGCGGGCCTGAAAAGTTGTGCAGTTCGAGCTCGATGTGAGTTCACGGTATTGATTCTGGCTAGGCACCCACGCCTCAGAGTCATACTTGCGTGCTGCGCTCGAACCTAGGTCACCGGCAGCGGTGTCGATTACTCGGTATGAAAGCTCGCACGCCTGAAGCATCTCTTCTTCGAGCGCGAGCAGTTTTAGGTGCTCTTGCTCTGCGTCTTCTGGCTTCACATAGCTAAACATCTCTAGCTTGTTGAACTGGTGAACGCGCAGAATGCCGCGGGTGTCTCTACCGGCAGAGCCTGCTTCGCGGCGATAGCAGGTTGACCAACCGGCGTAACGCAGCGGGCCTTTGCTCAGGTCGATGATCTCGTCGCGGTGGTAGCCCGCGAGCGCGACTTCGCTGGTGCCGGTTAGATAGAGGTCGTCTGCAGGCAGGTAGTAGATCTCGTCTGCGTGTTCACCCAAGAAACCGGTGCCGGCCATTACTTCTGGGCGAACCAACGTTGGCGTGATTAGTGCGGCGAAGTCGTGTTTGGTGGCTAGGTCTAGTGCCATGTTCATGAGTGCGAGTTCGAGGCGAGCGCCCCATCCCTTTAAGAAGTAGAAGCGTGAGCCAGAAACTTTAACTCCGCGTTCGATGTCGATAACGTCGAGCGACTCACCAAGGGCAACGTGGTCTTTTGCTTCGAAATCAAACTTTGCGTGAGTGCCTACTTCTTTAATGACCTTGAAGTTCTCTTCGCCGCCTGAA
>CAIKYE010000149.1 GCA_903831585.1 uncultured Micrococcales bacterium
AGGAAACCCCCGAAAGTCTCTGGATTGGCCTTCAGGATGGCAGCCGCACAATCATGCGAGATCCATCGCTGCTGTCCGCAGATGCCAAGAGACTCACCGCTTTGCCAGCCGGGCATCCCGAAGGCTACTTTGACGCCTTTGTTTCGTTTATGCGCGATGTTGAGCAGGCCGTGAACGGTCAGTCACCAAGCGGGCTACCGGTATTTGAAGATGGTGTTCGCGCCGCGGTGCTTACCGAAGCGGTTTTGCTTTCTGCTGCGCAGGGCACTTGGGTAGACGTTCGCTAGTACGTAGCGCGGCCACCGCTGATGTCATAGACAGCACCGGTTGAGAAACTGACTTTGTCTGAACACAGCCAAGCGACCAACTCGGCGACTTCTTCGGCCTTGCCAATGCGCTTCATCGGAATCAGTGAGGTCAAACGCTCGAGCACTTCGTCGGAGGTGTCTTTGTTCATTGGAGTCTCGATTACCGCAGGTGCAATTGTGTTTACAAGCACGCCGGTGGTTGCAAGTTCTTTTCCGACAGACTTCGTTAGCGCAACCACGGCAGCCTTGGTGGCTGAGTAAATCGATAGATTCGGGTTGCCATCCTTGGCGGCCATGCTTGCAAAGGTAACTATTCTTCCCCAACCGTTTTCAACCATTGCCGGAGCAAAGGCCTTGATAAAAGAGGCAGTTCCGAGAACGTTGATTTCAAAGACTGACTTCCACTGCTCTTCGGTTGTTTGCAATAGAGGAATGTTTGGTCCAACAATTCCCGCTGAGGTAATCAGGATGTCGATGTGTGACAACTGCGACGGCAGGTTTGCGACTGCTGCGTGATCTGTAACATCGATTTGAAAATCTGCTCCGGCAGCAATGTCAACAGTAAACACTTTGACACCATCTGCTCTGAGGCGAGTAGCTGCTGCAGCACCGAGGCCACTCATGCCACCGGTGATTAGAGCCGTGCGCGAAACCGATGTTGACATTTAGTCTCTCCTTGCAAACTCAACGATGAAGTCACTCAGGTATAGGTGTTGGTCGCCAGCCATGTCCTTAAACCATAACTTTGAAAACTTTCCCAGATTGAGGCATGTGCGCTTCTTCGCTAGCGCCTCTTCTGAATCGTCTGGTTGCAGAGATGGGTACCAGAGCGTGTGACCAGGTCTGTCAAGAATTTCTACCGGCTTAGACCACTGCTGAGAGTTATCTCCTGCGCCTAAATCCTTGTTTGGGTTGATGCTCATAAAGAGCTTTCCGCCAACCCAGAAAGCACCGTCTACTCGACCCAGCATCATGACCCAGCACTGAATTTCGTCGTTCCAACTCACCGATGGGCCCCAGTAGTAGAGCTCGTCTCCCTGAGAAACCCCGCCGCCGCCATCTTCAGCGGCGATCTGAAGCGACCTAATCGGTTGACCGATGCCGTTCCAATCGGCGTTAAACCCCTTGCCATCCCAGCGTTTTGCCAACTTCTCGGGCTTGTCTAGATCTGCAATCGCGATACGGCCCACGCTCACACACTGACCAGAAGCCTCTTCGGCAGACGACCAGGTCTCGGGCGAGAACGGCCCCGGGTAGGCATACTCACCGAAGAACACGTATAGGTAGTCGCCGTTTGCGACGGCGCTCGGGTCACCAACTCCGCCCGGAAAACAATAGTTCTTGTTAATCGGCAGTCTGATCATTCGATCGTTTCTATCTTCGAGAATGATTCCGAGATTCTTCCAGCTGTCTCCGCCATCGAGAGACTTCATGATTCCGATTCTTGGCGCGGCCTGAATCGACGAGTCACCCTTTAGTCCAGGTGGCCAGTTGTCGTCACTCATTCCCTCGCCGGTTTCGGGCTTATAAACCAGCGTGCTCGGATAGTTCTCGTTGTGATAAAGCGAGTAGAGAGTTCTGCCCGATGAGTCCCCAGGTGATTGGTAAATGCTCTCGAACCATACGGCACCGTGCAATCCTTCTTCTTCAGGCTTGACAACCTTTGGAAGATCTGGGCGAACGAAGGCCTCGGGAGGAAGAGCGAAAGTTTCGCTAACGGTCGAGCCTTCGCCGAATTTCAATTCGTTGCCGTCGCCCCAGACCGGGTCTTCGCCATACTTACCGGGAAAGATTCTGAACTTGTCGCCAATCCAGGCGGTCGACATGTTGCAGTCA
The DNA here is from genome assembly GCA_903831585.1 of uncultured Micrococcales bacterium. Classification (GTDB taxonomy): domain Bacteria; phylum Actinomycetota; class Actinomycetes; order Actinomycetales; family Microbacteriaceae; genus Rhodoluna. Next base: position 2,145 of record CAIKYE010000149.1, read on the forward strand.
ATAAAACTGCCGAACAGTTGGCGGTCTGTTGAGTGCAGGCGAACTACGATGTCTTCAACACCGGTTTCTATTTCTCTGTAATCGCTCACTTGTCTGTCCCTTTCGATCAGCTGTCAAACTCAAACAAAACTTGACCCGAGAAATTTTGCGCGGGCAATTGATACTTGGGCAGCACTCCTGGACCACACGCCGCGGTGCCAACTCCAGAGCAGGCGAAGTCGAACACAATGTGTGCGGTGGAGCTTGGGCCGAGAAGGTGATCGTGAGAAGTCTGAGCAACTTTGTGTGTTGACCAGGGTCGCACCGTCAAACCAACCGGCGTCGAGAACCTGGCCTTTATCGAGTCTGCGATCTGAACCGAAGCCACGGCTGCTCGGCGACTCGACTCCTGGGGTTTCACGGTTCGCTCTTGCAAATCGTCGATGGTCGACGAGAACCAACCGAGCCTGGCGGCTTGACCGGTGTCGGGATAGGCGGGTGACGGCCCCTTGCCGAACCAATGCACAGTCGAATCAGAGGGGGTCGAAATCGTGAACTCGACACCTGCCCTGGCCCAGTGCGAAGGCCAGGCTTGAGGCCAGTGGCCGTTCACCAACGCGTCTAGTTTCAGTTCGAGCCCACCTCGACCCAGCGTCCAGGTATAGGTGCAGTCGACGGCGGCGTTGGTGGCGGCCGCCCCCACGCGAGTCTTTACCTCTATTTGTGTTTCACTAACCTGCACGATCGAGACGAGGCGTGAGACAAGTCGGTCTAGCCCAAGTAGCTTCCAGCGTTCGGCAGCCGCCGGAAACTCTGCTTCTCTCCACGCGGTTCTCAGGTCGTTGTCGGTCGGTGCTCGCCAGAGACTGAGCGCCCAATCGGCAACTTCGGTTTTGCCAATTCGAACCGGTCTTCCGGTCTCTGAACAAATCTCGAGCAAATCAGCAAGTGAGCCAATAGCAGTGGATGCTGATGCAACTTCTTGAAGCGCTCCCCTTTGCGAAACACACTGCGTTCTTGCAACCACCCAGCCAGAAGGAATTGCCCAACTTGCTGTTTCATTTGCTAGCCAAACAGTTAGCACTCCGGTGTTCTGTTGCAGTAGCACAGATACTTCTTTTGGCAAAAGCAGGACTCTGGTTTCGCGCGCAGCGAGAGGTTGGTAGGCAATCGTTCCAGAGTCAACTGTTTTGCTTTCGCTCTCAATTTTCCAGTGCAGGCTCAGGTGCGAAGTGTCGCTGAAGTCGAGTCGGCTAATCATGGTTAGTTCTGAACCCGAGTCGTTCAAACTGAGTGACACGGGAGTGTAAACAGCAGCGAGATCGAGCAAACTTGCTCGAGGTTCGCGAGTCGAACTGACTAGTCCGTCAATTACAAAGTTGCCGTCGTGAAGCGGTTCGCCAAAGTCACCACCGTAATTTGTTTTTGTAATTCCGTTTTCGATTGTTGTGATGCCGTGCTCTAGCCACTCCCAAATGAAGCCACCCATTAGACGCGGATGCTTGTCGAACTGCTCTTGGTACTCGGTCAATCCACCTGGACCGGTTCCCATTGCGTGCGCATATTCGCAGAGCACGAAAGGCATGTTTCGTCGACGAGCATCGAGAGCTGCATCTTCGAGTGGTTCTTCTGTGCCGAGGCCAACTTGCTCGACGTGAGAAACCGGCGGATACATCATGCTCCACACATCAACGTGCTCGCAGTCCTGGTCACCCTCGTAGTGCAGCGGTCGCGAGCCGTCAATCGCCTTCATTGCCTTGGCCATGGCTCCCAGATTGCGCCCGACTCCAGCCTCGTTGCCAAGCGACCACATGACGATGCAGGCGTGATTCTTGTCACGCTCAACCATGCGAATGGCTCGGTCAACAATCGCGGCTTGCCAGTTTGGGTCGTCGGTTGGGTTGTCTACCCAGCCAACGTTGCCGAATCCGTGGGTTTCTA
>CAIKYE010000150.1 GCA_903831585.1 uncultured Micrococcales bacterium
CGAGTTTAGCCACGCGCCGCCTCGATTTCGAAGGCGAATTCAGCAGGTTCGAGAGCACAAACTGGGCTATTGCCTGCTTAACGCTTGAATTTTTGCCAACCAGGTTTATGGGCACACCGTCGCGCAAAGCGCGCGCAAACAAAACTTGGTCTTCTTCAATGAAAATCGCAACCTCTTGCTCAACAAACTGGCGAATCGTCTGGGCCACCTCACCAGATGCCTTCTTGCCGAGCACATCCTGGTTCAGTCGGTTGACCACGATGTGAAGTTTGCCTTCGAGTTTCAGCTCTCGCAACTGACCACTCGCCCAGATGAAACGATTGAGCCCGATCACATCGGCCGTGGTTAGTGCAACGACGTGATCTGCTACCGACAGTGCGGCAAGCGTTGCCGAATTTCGCTCACTCATCATGCGCGAATCGACAAGCGAAGTTTCTAGCGATGACCCAACATCGACAAGCACACAGTCAAAAAACTCTCGGGCAAAATTGAGCAAGTCGCGCAGGTTTTCGAATCCGATCTCTGGCCATCGATTCACCATGGTCAGGCCTGCCAAAAGTTTGAGCCGCTGTCTCGGCATTTCAAAGTCGAGCAGCAGTTGCTCAAAGGCAGCTCGATCGAGCGTGCCCTGAGCTTGCATTCTGATTGCAGCGCTGAGCCCCGAATAGTTTTGGTCGAAACCAAAGAGTTGAATCAGTGAGGGTGCATGAACATCGGCGTCAATCACAAGAGTGCGCTTGCCGGTCTTGGCCAACTCGCATGCGAAGGCGGCCACCAGGCTACTGCGCCCGGGCGAACCAGCAGCAGACCAGACGGTAATCACCTGCCCCGCGGTCTGCGGTTGCTCACTGGTTGCTGACGACACCGATGAATCCACCCTCTGCACTGGCCAGCATTAGCGGTGCGAGTTCTTCTGCCGAAGTGGCAACCTCGAGTTGCCTCTCAGAGCTGGCAAACGCGTCGCTCGCATCGGTATTGGTGATGGCGAGCACCTCTAGCGCAACACCGATTCGCTGAGGAACACTCACGCGATCGATCGAAGTTGATTTAGCCACGAACCACACATCGACACGAGAACCCACTCGAATCGAAGACGACAGCGGCTGAGAGGGGGTCAGCACCATCGAGTAGCGAGCCTCAAGAGCACCCAAAGCCGAAGTCGGCAGCAGTTGCCCCTCGAGCAGTGGGCTGGTGAGCCGAGCATCGGGCTGAAAACTGCTCAGGTAAAGACCTTTAGCATCGAGGTTGGTGGCCTTGCGCCCGAAGTTAGCCGCCGTGATCGCCGCGCCCGAAGGCAAATCGCGCCTGGCCACCAGAAGCTCCTGAAGCGGTTCGGCGCGATACATCGAAAACAGCATGGCAACGGTTGCCGCCAGCAAAGTCAGGGCAAGCAATACCAGCGCCTTGCGATTGACCACTTGCGCTGTCCTGGTTCTGATTGGCTTATTTCTCATCGACTGCGCCATTGGGTTACGTCTGCCGAATCCTTGGCCTCAACTATGCCAAGCCAATCTAGGGCGGCCAAAGCTATTGCGGTCACCTCAGGCTCACCAGAGCGCACATTTGGGCGCTTGAAATAGGCAAGCGAGTCTTCGATTGCAACTAAAACAGCGTCAAAGCACGGTTGCCCAACCGGCTTGAACTTGGCGGCGAATGCCGGATTCATCTCGCTAATGAACTCTTCGAGTTTCACCGCTCGCCTGCGCAATTTTGGCAGTCGAGAATCACGGTCGATTGAAAATTTCATCTCGGCTGCCTTCGGCATGCCGACGCAAATCCAGGCGGCTCGTTGCTCGTGATATCCGGCAACAAAATCAAAACCGAGAATCGGGGCAATCAAGGACAGCTCCTCGCCATCGATTCGCATGGTCAAGAGACTGTTCTTTGCCAACATGGCTTGCATCTCGAAGCAGTGATTCGGTTCGACAAATTGCGATTCGAGATCTTCAAACAGTGCGTCTAAATTCATGAAAGAAGTATTGGCTCGGCACCGACAAATACCAAAAAGTTATCCACAGAGTGGTTGCTCTCTATTTACGACCAGATTGAATCGCAATAGCGTCTAACATCCATTCCAAATCGGATGGAGAAAATCGGACGGGGAAAAGCCGAAATGAAAGAGAACGAAAAGCGTGATGAAAGAGAAATAACAAAGGCAAAAAGGCAAAGAGTCGTGAAGAACCGAATTCAAGAGGCAGACTATTTTGGCGAGCAATACTGCAAGACAGCAGACCTAGAGAACCCAGAAAAGCTGCTTCGCATACTGGCACCAGCGGTGGTTGAGGTGATCGCAGGGGTGCGAAACATCAGTCAGTTGGCAGC
>CAIKYE010000151.1 GCA_903831585.1 uncultured Micrococcales bacterium
CATGCGTAATGGTATTACGCCAAGCTCGAGCTGCATGACAGTGGGGAGTACGGGACTTGAACCCGTGACCGACGGATTATGAGTCCGCTGCTCTAACCAGCTGAGCTAACTCCCCCAGCCAAGTTGAGTTTAGCCGCTGATAGGCAATCAGAGCTTGAGGCGAATCTAGTCTTCAGACTTGAGTCGTTCGGCAACATCTTTGACAGCCGACTTAGCTTTGTTGGCAGTTTCTACTGCAGATTTCTTAACCTTGGCATTCGCTCGCTTTGCTCGACGAACTGCGTCTTCGGCTAATTCTTCGGCCTTGTCAACCAGGTTCTGAGAAGCCTCTCGAATTGCAAGCGCCTGTTTTCTCATCAACACCACCTGAGCCTTTAGTCGAGCGTTTAGGCGACCAATCGGCTCCTTGTACTCGGCACGGTTGTCATCTGATGTGCGTTCAGCGTCTTGATCTCCTCTGTAGAGACCCTCAAAGATTTTGAGTGTGCGCTCAATGTCGTGAGACTGAATTAGGTAAAGCGAGTTCTCACTCAATCGAGCTAGCTCTTTTTTGTCGGCGGTCAATATCTTCAAGAGACGATCTGCGAACGCATCAACGTCATCCGGTGGAAAGAGATAACCGTTGTCGCCGTCGTGAACAAGGTGCGGTAATGCCATGGCGTCGGCGGCAACCACTGGGCGGCCAGAAGCCATGGCCTCCATTGTTGCAATTGACTGAAGTTCTGCAATTGATGGCATAGCAAACAGAGTTGCGCGCTCATACGCCTTCGGTAGCTCGTCTTCTGTGATGTGTCCCAAGAATTTGACCTGCTTTGCGATGCCCAACTGGTGAGCCTGCAGCTCGAGAGCTTTTCTCTCACCACCATCGCCAACTATCTCAACCTGAGTGTTCAATTCGGCTGGCAGCTTGGCCACTGCGCTCAAAAGATTGTGGATGTGTTTCTCATAGTCGAGTCGGCCCAAAAAGAGAATTCGCGGAACCTTATTGCTTGTGGGCGTGGAGTTAGCGAACTTAGAAGCCTCGATTCCACAAGAGATAGCAAGAACATCGCTTACCCCAGCGGCACTTTCGAGCAACTCGGCAGCTCGGCGGGTGGGTGTGGTTATGAAATCAACCTTCTTGAGAATTCGTCCGGCATCTCGCCAGGCCAACTTCATCGCGGTCTTTTCAAACCACTTAGGAATGATCACCGAGTACTTGATTAGGTTCTCGGGCATGATGTGGTTGGTGGCTAGAAGTCGAGTTCCATAGGGCGCAGCGCTTCTGATTAGGTAGCGTCCAACAATTAGGTGGGATTGAATGTGAACCGCGTCCGGCTGAACCAATCGCATGATCTCGTCGGTCTTTTTCTTGAGGGTGAATGGCCAAACGAAACGCAGAGTCTTGTGTTGCAAAAGGCGGATGCTCTTAATTCGGTGAACGGTCATTTTTGAGCCGTCGTGCGTCTCGATAAATGTTCCGTGTTTCGAGCTGAACGCTGGGGCCACGATGTGAACATCGTGCCCGTGTCTCACCAAGCCGCTTGCGAGCCGCTCGGCGAATCTCGCAGCACCGTTGATGTCCGGCGGAAAGGTGTCGGACGCGATGATGATTTTCAGCGGAGGGTTGGAAGTCTTAATGGGTGCACCTTATGTAGGTTTGTGGCCTGTCAGCAAATTTTACCGAATCTAGGGCTTTTTAATTGCCAACTCCGGGTGAACCTTGGATAGCAGAACCACACCCGCCACGGCCACAGCACCCGAAATGGCAAAACCGAGCGCTACCAGAGGCGTTGCCGCCTCGGCTTCACCGAGAATTGCGATGGCGACAGTTACCGCTACCAGTGGATCAATTACCGTCAAGCCGGCAATCACGAGATCGGGTGGCCCAGACGCGTAGGCATTTTGAACGAACCACCCACCAAGAACCACTGCTGCGATTAGTGCGATGAAACAGAGAATGCTAAGCCAGTCGAATTGCATTTGGTAAAAGCGTTGAATAACTACCTTGGCTAAGGTGGCAACAAAGCCATAGAGAACTCCGGCACCGATTATGTAGGTCAGCGGCTTTGCAGATCTACCGGCCGTGAAAAACAAAACTGCGAAAACAATTAGCAAGCCGAGCAGGATGAACAGAACGGCCGCGACGTTTGTCTCTGTTAGCACGTTCGCGCTGGCCACCTGCGAAGCCGTGGTTACGAATGCCGCAATGCCCATTGTGCAAAGCAAGATGGCAATTGTGGTTCCACGATTGATTTTGGTCTTAGTGACCCTTGCGTTTAGCAGAGACGTGATGACCAGGGCGATGGCTCCGATTGGTTGAACAACGATCAGGGGCGCAAGAGTTAGTGCACCAAGTTGCAAGACCATGCCGAGTCCCATTAGCCCTAGACCCGAAATCCACTGTGGCTTCAGAAGCAAGCGGCCGAGTTGCCTCAGCCCAAGTCCACCGCGACCGTTTTTCACCTTTGGCTTATCTTTGCCGCCAACGACAGCATTGTTTTGAAATTGGGCTCCGAATGCCAAGGCAACAGCCGCGAGAATCGCTAGCAAAATAGCGAGAATTCTCAGCTCATCTGCCGGACCAAAATACTCTTGCATGACTCCCTTTGACTACCTGCAATTAGGCTACCGCTGTGCCGTCGGCCCGAGCACTAGGCCAATCGGGTAAATTTGACCCATGACCGTTCGCCCCATCTGTATCACTGGAAATCCAGTTCTTCACACTCGCGCCGCAGAGGTTGTCGAGTTCGATGATTCCTTGAGAACTCTGGTCGAAGACATGTTTGAGACCATGGATGCTGCCCCTGGCGTTGGTCTGGCCGCGCCCCAGATTGGCGTAGGCAAGAGACTATTCACCTATAACTGGACCGAAGACGATGGCACCCACATGCGCGGCGTTGTGATCAATCCGGTTCTCGAACTCGGTTCGATAAGCACCGAAGAGCCTGACGACGAAGATGAGAGCGAAGGCTGCCTTAGCTTTCCGGGTTACAGATTCGGTCTAAAGAGGGCCGACTTGGCAATCCTGACCGGCCTAGACCTTGACCAAAACCCGGTGCACATCGAAGCAAAAGGATGGTTCGCTCGAATCTTTCAGCACGAATTCGACCACCTCGACGGCCTGCTTTATGTTGATCGGCTAATTGACGAATACAAGACCGAAGTCGCAGAGATTGTTGCTGAGGAAAACTGGG
>CAIKYE010000152.1 GCA_903831585.1 uncultured Micrococcales bacterium
AGCATGATCGGCGCAACCATGATTACCGTGCCGAATATTGCAACTCAGGTGCCGAGTTCTGGCGTGCAGGTGCTTGAGACATCTGACTTGAATGCAGCAATTGTTGTCAAGGAGGTTTCGTCTTCGGCTCCGGTTGGAACCGTTGCCTACACGAGACCAGCGGTAGGTGCGGTAGTTCCCCGTGGCACTCAAATCAAGATTTTCGTTAGTAAGGGCGGCAACATAGTCGTGCCCGATGTCTCCGGACTAAGTGTGGCGGCAGCCAAAGCCAAGTTGCTCGCCGCTGGCTTTGCGGCCGTAAGTGAACCCCAGCCTTCTCAGGGTCAGTTCTTCATCAAGTCTCCGACGATTGCCAAGGGTCTAGTGGTCGGCACCGATCCGGCAGCGGGAACCTCGGCCCCTGGCTCGGGCGCCATTCTTCTCTACATCAGCTCTGGCCCCTAGTCATGAGCTGGCAAGTCTGGCTGGCCATTACGACTGCCGTTCTCGGCATAGTCGCGATTTGGTCGATGACCGTTTCGCGCTGGCGCTTCACGGTAGTTCGAACCGAAGCGGCGGTGTTGCCAAAGGGTTCGGCGACCATCCGTGTTTTGCACATTAGCGATATTCACATGGCACCCTGGCAAAGACGCAAGCAGCGCTTTATCGCCCAACTGATTGCAGAGAAGCCTGATCTGGTCGTGAACACCGGTGACAATCTCGGTCACAAGAACGTGGTCGATGCGACGTTGAAGGCTCTCGAGCCGCTGCTGCTACTACCGGGTGTGTTTGTGAATGGCTCGAACGATTATTTTGCACCACGTTTCAAGAGCCCCATCGCATACCTATTCAAACCTTCGACTCCACACCAAGAGCGACCGCTAGACACCAAGAAACTGACCGGTGCCTTTGAAGCAAAGGCTTGGCGAAACCTAAACAACACTTCAACCTGGTTAGAAATCAACGGCGTAAAACTTGCAGTGCTTGGCGTTGATGATGCCCACCTAGAGCTTGATGACCTAGAAGCGCTCGACCAAAAGGCCAGCTTGCGCGCTAAGGCCGATGTGGTGCTCGGTGTTACTCACGCCCCGTATCGCCGAGTGATAGAGGCCATGGCAGAAAATGATGTCGACATTCTTTTCGCCGGACACACTCACGGCGGTCAGGTGCGCTTTCCGTTCATCGGTGCTCTCACTACCAACAGCGATTTGCCAAACAAGAACGCCAAGGGAATGAGTGCCTGGTCATTTGGCGAGCGAGTTATGTTGCTAAACGTTTGTGCCGGTCTAGGCAACTCGATTTTTGCACCGATTCGATTCTTCAATCGCCCAGAGGTTCGCGTGATTACCCTGGTTGCAAAAGGCTAGTTCTTAGCAGCCCAAACTTTGGCCCCGAGGGCAATGTATTGCTCATTGCTGTTGTCACAGCGCGCTGTGTATTCGCTCACGTAACACTTGATATCCCCAACGGTGATTGACTCGCCATTGTTCAGGGTCTGTGCTACCGAAGGATCTGAATAGTAGCCACCGCTGCACATGAAGCCAGCGGCTACGCCATTTTCAAGTGTTGAATTAGTCGGGTCTTCATAGAGCTTTAGTTGATAGCCAAAACTGCCCTGGCAGTCATCGGGCGTTGGCACAGGCGCATACTCGGCAGCGGCCTCGTTCTGCTCGCACAGCGCCCACTTTTCGTCGGCATTGATTGTGCACCAGACTGGGCCATCGCCAGCCCTGAAGAGGAACTCGCTGAAGCCCACGTCATAAAAACTCGGGTCGATTGCCTTGATTTCTGTGCCGGGAGCCGGCGGAATCAGGCTCGGGGCCGGGGTTGAGATGGCACTAGACGAAGAAGGATCTGGCTCTGAACCCGATGTGCCACAAGCACTCAAAACGAATGCCAGAACTAGGGCACCAATCAGGGCTGTGGCTTTGCGCATAAGAACAGACTAGAACTCTTTTGCTACCAACTCGGCAATTTCGTAGGTGTTTAGCGCAGCGCCTTTGCGCAGATTGTCGCCAACAACAAACAGTTCGATGCTCTTATCGAAGTCGAGCGACTGGCGAATTCGGCCAACAAAAGTCGGGTCTTGCCCGGCAACATGGCTCGGGGTTGGGTAAACGTTATTGGCAGGATCGTCTAAAACACGAATGGTTGGTTGCTGTTCGAGAACCGCACGAACCTCGTCTGGGGTCAACGACTCTGCAAAGGTTGCGTGCACGGTTAGCGAGTGTGAAACCTGAACTGGAACGCGAACACAGGTTGCAG
>CAIKYE010000153.1 GCA_903831585.1 uncultured Micrococcales bacterium
GCAACGTTTGGCAAACCGGGGCGCTTAATCATTCCGTGCGCAACATCGATTCTGAAACCTGCAGCACCGCGGTCGAGCCAGAAACGCAAAACGTCGTCAAACATCTCGCGTACTTTTTCGTTGTCCCAGTTAAGGTCTGGCTGTGATGAATCGAAAATGTGTAAGTACCACTGGCCGAGCTCGCCGTTCGGTTCTGTGATGCGCGTCCAAGAGTTGCCACCAAAAACTGATTGCCAGTTGTTCGGAGGCAGTTCGCCATTTTTGCCGAGGCCATCGCGGAACATATACATTTCGCGCTCGGGTGATCCAGGTGCTGCCTTCAAAGCAGCCTTGAAAAATTCGTGCTCACTCGATGAGTGGTTCGGCACCAAGTCGACGATGATACGAATGCCGTGCTTCTTTGCCTCTGCAACCAGATTGTCGAAATCGGCAAGGGTTCCGAAAAGCGGATCAATGTCTTTGTAGTCGCTGACGTCATAGCCGGCATCTTTTTGCGGTGACTTAAAGAAAGGTGAGCACCAAATCGCATCGATGTTTAGCTCGGCCAGGGCCGGCAGGCGGTCGGCGATTCCCTGAAGGTCACCCATGCCGTCACCGTTGCCATCGGCAAAGCTGCGAGGGTAAATCTGGTAGATGACACTTGAGCGCCACCATTCGGGGTTTTCTTTGGTTTGGTACAAAACAGGTGATTTAGACATGCCTTCTAACCTATGCCAAAAGAGCCTTTCAAAAAGGCTAAAAAGCCTGAAAAATCGTGGGCTTCAAGCCCAAACACTCAGGCCATCGTGATAAATCCGTTATCCAGAAATTAGCCGTCAAGTTGCGAAACGTTAAGGTTTAGAGGTTGGATAGTAGGGACTTGATTGCAAGTCCTTCAACTACGTAGTTCGAAAGGTAACAAATGAAGATCCGCAAGAGCAGCATCGCAGCTGCAGTAGCGACTTTGGCAGTGGGATCAATGCTTGCAGTAAGCACCCCGGCCATCGCAGCTACCCCAACCCTTTTGGTTTGGGTAGACAGCGCACGTAAGACAACTTTTGCAGGACCAGTCGCTGACTGGGCAAAGGATAACGGCGTAACTGTCACCCTAACTGGTAAAGACTTCGGCGCAGTGCGCGACCAGGCGAAGACTGCCGTTCCTGCAGGAACCGGTCCAGACCTTCTTATTGGTGCAGCACACGACTGGACCGGCAACCTAGCAGCAGCTGGTGTTCTACGCCCAGTTAGCGTCTCAGTTGCAACCAGCTCGGCACTAGCAAGCAACGCCATGCAGGCATTCTTGTTCGGTGGCAAGCAGTACGGTCTACCGTTCTACACCGAGAACATTGCGCTAGTTCGCAACCTAAAGGCAGCTCCTAAGGCTCCTACCAGCGCTGCAACTATCAAGAATGGTGAACTCCAGATTGGTTACTCAGCAACCGGTGGAGACCCTTACCACTTCTACCCAGTACAGAGCTCATTCGGTGCTCCAGTATTCGAGTCGACCAACAAGGGCTGGACTTCAACTCTTGGTATGGATGGCACAGCCGGTGTTACCTTCGCAAAGTACCTAGCAACCAAGGGCGAGAAGTTTTTCGCTAAGGCTGGCAAGGGCTGGGACGACCTAGTTTGCGACATCAAGTCGGGCAAGGTTAAGTACTGGATCACTGGTCCATGGGCTATCTCAGCTATCGAAGGTGGAAACTCAAAGTGCACCGCTAAGTCAGTCATCAACAAGGACTTCGCTATCTCAGCTATTCCTTCATTCGGTGGCAAGACTGCTCAGCAGTTCATGGGTGCAAAGGGTGGATTCATCACCAACAGCCCATCAACTGACGTTGTAAACGCAACACAGCTGTTGACATACCTAGCAGGCAAGGCAGCAGGAATCAACTACTTCAACCTTGACAGCTTTACACCTGCAAACAAGGAAGCCCTAGTAGTTGCTAACAACGACCCTGTAATCAAGGCGTTTGCTGCTGCTGGTGCAAAGGCTGTTCCAATGCCTAACATCGTTGCGATGGACAGCGTTTGGGACAAGTGGGGCAAGACTGAGGCCAAGCTACTAACTGGCAAGTCAACTGACCCAGCTGCCGACTGGAAGGCCATGAGTGCCGCGATCACCGCGACAATCAAGGGCTAATTTCAGCTAAGCAAAGTTCGAGTGGGGCTCCGGTAAACCGGGGCCCCACTTCTCTTTAACACGCAGATCACAGAGCAAGTGCCGGGCAACACCTTACAGTTTCGAATGGGTAACGAACCCAGCGATAGAGCCATCCGTGGGTCGATTTGCGAATAAGGTTTATGTAGTTTGCAACATCCAGAGAGAGACGCTTCATGACCAACCCGTTCACCGGCGGCTTAGATCGCAGCAACGTAAAACGCAAATCTGTAAAGCAGCTTTACGACGGAGGAACTCCAAGCCTTAGAGGCACAATCATCAAAATCGCTTTTCTAGCGATTCTCGACGCGGTAACAATTTTTGTGGCGTTCGTTCTTTTCATGAGAGAGCTTTGGCTCGCGGTTGCAATCGCCCTAATCGGAATGCTTATTGTCAACTGGTTGTACCTGCGTCGCGGCGGATTGCCAGCGAAGTACCTAGCTCCGGGTGTGATATTGCTTATCGCGTTTCAGGTTTACGTCTTGTTCTTTAGCGCTTACACCGCTTTCACGAACTACGGTTCGTTTCACAATGGCGACCAAAAACTCGCTGTTTCAGCAATTCGCGCTGCAGGCTATGGCGCTGTAGAAGGCGCACCACAGTATGAAGTGCGTCTGGTTAAAGACGACAAGGGCCGCATTATTTACATGCTCACCGACCCGATTGGCGGAAAAGTCTTGGTGGGTGGTAAGTCAACTCCACTTACCGAAATTGCAGATTGCACCCAGGCGGTAAGTGACGTAATCGCAAACAACTCAACTTCGGTTGCTGCAAGCAGCTGTGAAATTGAGATTCTCGCTGACAACATTGCCGTTGCAAAGTCAGCTCCGGGATTTACCGCGACTACGCAAGACGGGCTTACACGCGGTCAGACCAACTCTCTCGCCGCTGTCAAGATTTACCTAGACCCGAATGACACTTCGGGCCAGTTCATCAAGTCAGATGACCTAACGGTTGCGGTTACCTATCAGACCGAGCTTGTCTGGAACGAAGAGAACAAAACCTTTACCCGCGTAACCGACGGCGTAGTTTTCAGCGAGTCGGTTGACGGTTACTTCAGAGCCGGCGGTGCCGAAGATGGCGAGAAGGCAAGCGACATCGGTTGGCGAGTTGAGATCGGTTTCAAGAACTTTGAAAAGATATTCACCGACGAGGGCTTGCGTGGCCCTCTGCTCAAGATCATTTCTTGGACCTTCGTCTTTGCCGCCTCGTCTGTTCTCTCGACATTCGTCGCCGGTCTAGCAATTGCCCTGCTCTTCAACGACGACCGCATGAAGGGCAAGAGGGTCTACCGTTCGCTGATGATTTTGCCTTACGCTTTCCCGGCCTTCTTGTCGGCATACGTGTGGCGAGGTCTGCTCAATACCGACCAGGGATTCGTCAACAACGTGATTCTGGGTGGAGCGCAGATTCCTTGGCTAACCGAAGAGTTCCCTGCTCGAATGGCAATCCTCTTGGTGAACCTATGGCTCGGTTTCCCATACATGTTCTTGATCACCACCGGAGCACTGCAGGCTATTCCTGCCGAGCTAACCGAGTCGGCAACAATCGACGGTGCGACTCCGTGGCAGATTCTTCGCCAGATCAAGTTGCCGCTGCTTTTGGTTTCAATCGCGCCGCTTTTGATCGCATCCTTTGCTTTCAACTTCAATAACTTCACGCTGATTTATCTGCTGACGAAGGGTGGTCCGTTAGATTCGGCGTCCAGCGGCTATGACGCGGGTGGTACAGACATTCTGATCACCTTCGTCTACAAGATTGCCTTCTCGGGTGGAGCCGGCCAAGACTACGGTTTGGCAAGCGCGTTCTCGATTCTGATTTTCATCGTTGTCGCAACGTTCTCGCTAGTTAGCTTTAGAAGAACTCGTACCCTAGAGGATGTGAACTAATGA
>CAIKYE010000154.1 GCA_903831585.1 uncultured Micrococcales bacterium
GCTGAATTGGTTGTCGAAGTTTCACAAGCAGAGGACCTCGGGCCATTCGGTCGAGACCAGGTATCAATTTTGCTTCGTAGCTATGCCGCCGCCGAGCCGAGGCCAATAGCCAAATCAGCCAGCGGTGGCGAGCTTTCGCGAATCATGTTGGCGATCGAGGTGGTTCTGGCAAAGGGAAGCACAACTCCGACTTTCATATTTGACGAAGTTGACGCCGGAGTGGGCGGGGCAGCGGCAATTGAGGTTGGCAGGCGATTGGCTCGACTGAGCAAGCAAGCCCAGGTAATAGTCATAACCCATTTGGCTCAGGTTGCCGCCTTCGCAGACAACCATCAACGCGTGCTCAAAACTCAAAACGGAGACATTACCGAGTCAGACGTGGCCAGCCTTTCTGGAGCCGACCGCGAGGCCGAACTGGCGAGAATGCTCTCGGGTCTCTCTGACTCAACTTCGGCGAGGCAACACGCCGCAGAGCTAATGTCAATGGCAAACGCCCAGCCAAGTTTCTAGTAAACTGAAGTTCCATGGCTGATGCAATGGAACCCTCAAAAACAAGACACATATTCGTCACGGGGGGTGTTGCATCCTCTTTAGGTAAAGGTCTAACCGCCTCTAGCCTTGGAAACCTACTTAGTGCCCGCGGACTTCGCGTCGTGATGCAGAAATTAGACCCATATCTAAACGTTGATCCGGGCACCATGAACCCGTTTCAGCACGGTGAAGTTTTCGTAACCGATGACGGTGCAGAAACAGACCTCGACATCGGCCACTATGAGCGATTTCTAGACATCAATCTTTCTCAAGCAGCAAACGTAACCACGGGACAGATCTACTCGACAGTTATTCAGCGCGAACGTCGCGGAGAATATCTGGGTGACACCGTTCAGGTGATCCCGCATATCACAGATGAAATCAAACGTCGCATGCGTTTGCAAGCTCACGAATCACCGGCACCCGACGTAATCATCACCGAGATTGGTGGAACCGTCGGAGACATCGAATCGCAGCCGTTCATTGAGGCTGCGCGCCAAGTTCGACACGAGGTCGGACGCGACCACGTCTTCTATGTGCACGTTTCTTTGGTTCCATACCTTGGGCCTTCGGGAGAACTGAAAACCAAACCGACGCAACATTCTGTTGCGACCCTTCGCTCTATTGGTATCCAGCCTGACGCCATCGTTTGCCGCTCAGATCGAGCGCTTCCGGCCTCGATAAAGAACAAGATTGCGCTGATGTGTGACATCGATGTCAAAGCCGTGGTCAATGCCGCAGACGCATCTAGCATCTATGACATTCCAACCGTGCTTCACGAAGAGGGACTCGACAGCTACATCATGGAGAAGCTCGGCTTTGAGGCAAAAGAAGTTGACTGGTCACACTGGACTCCGGTCTTGCAAGCCGTTCACGAACCAAAGCACGAAGTTAAAATCGCTCTGGTGGGAAAGTACATCGATCTTCCCGATGCCTATCTCTCGGTGACAGAGGCCATTCGTGCCGGTGCTTTTGCTAATCAAGCGAAAGTCAACATCAAGTGGGTTGCCTCTGATCTCTGCGAAACCGATGCCGGCGCGCAGGAACACCTGAGCGATGTCGATGCCATTTGCATTCCTGGTGGATTTGGTGTTCGCGGTATTGAAGGAAAATTGGGCGCGCTAAAGTTTGCTCGAGAAAACAAGATTCCAACGCTCGGTCTCTGCCTCGGCTTGCAATGCATGGTGATTGAATACGCACGAAACATGGTCGGTCTTACCGGCGCATCGTCGACCGAATTTGATCCCGATGCAAAGTATCCGGTTATTGCAACCATGGCTGAACAGGTTGACATTCTTGCGGCCGGAGAAATGGGCGGCACAATGCGACTCGGCCTGTATGAAGCGAAGCTCGAACCAGGCTCGATAGTTTCCGATGTCTATGAATCGCAGTTAGTTTCAGAGCGCCACCGTCACCGCTACGAAGTAAACAACTCGTTCCGAGATGAAATCTCGGCAGCCGGATTGGTTTTCTCGGGCACCTCACCCGATGGCCACTTGGTTGAGTATGTTGAGTTGCCTCGTGATGTGCACCCCTACTATGTCGGAACCCAGGCGCATCCTGAATTTAGGTCTCGACCAAACCGGGCGCACCCACTTTTCAAGGGTCTGGTCGTCGCTGCGCTTGAGCGCCAGCAGGCCAGCAAGCTTTTCGAAGCCAACGATGCCTAAAGATCAGGCCTTCGCAGTGAACGTTAGTTCGAGCGAGGTTGCCTTTAGGGGCATGATTTGGAACGTGAAGCGCGATGTATTTGAATTTGCCGAACAAACGCTGACCCGCGAGTTCATTGAGCATCCCGGCGCGGTTGCGGTGGTGGCCCTCAACGAACAGGGCCAAGTGCTCTTGATCAGGCAGTACCGTCATCCGGTTGGTGAACTTCTTTGGGAGATTCCAGCAGGACTCTTAGATGTCGACGGTGAGAGTCACGAGAACGCTGCCAGAAGAGAGTTACTAGAAGAGACCGGGTACCTAGCCGAAACTCTCGAACCGCTGATCGAATTCTTTACGACACCTGGTGGTAGCACCGAGAAGATTGCAATCTTTTTAGCCAAGGGTCTTGTTTTGAGCGACAATCGACCACCGGTAGATGGCGAAGAGGCAGACATGCTCGTCGAATGGGTGGGCTTCGATGACGCACTTGCCGCGGTCATGTCGAGCAAGATAAAGAGCCCAAGCGTTGCCGTGGGAATCATGGCTGCAGCGCTTCGAGGTAGGGCCTAGCCTTGTCTCTCGACAAATCGGTCGAGTCCTACATCAGGCAACTCGCAATCGAGCGCGGTCTTGCCAAGAACACACTCTTGGCCTATCGACGCGATCTTCGAAACTACTGCGATTTTCTGCAGCGCGCGCAGGTAGACGACTTTTCGCAAGTTTCTGAGCAACGGGTTGCCGACTATGCGCAATCTTTGGTTCAAGCGCGAGGGTTGGCATCTTCATCTGTTGCTCGCATGCTTGCGGCAGTTCGTGGGCTGCACAAATTCTTGCTAACCGAAAATCAAATTGGGCAGGATGTTGCCAGTGCCGTAAAACCCCCGAAGGCTAGCCGCAGATTGCCCAAAGCCATTTCGGTCGAAGAGATCGAGAGATTGCTTGATGCAGCCGGACCATCTGCCGAAGCTACAGACTCGGTGTCATCGATTCGCGTTCGTGACAGGGCTTTGCTCGAATTGCTCTATGCCACAGGCGCTCGCGTGAGCGAGGTGGTCAACCTAGATCTCGATGACCTGGTCGACCCAACCCTGGTTCGGCTATTCGGCAAGGGTTCGAAAGAACGAATCGTGCCGGTTGGTGGCTATGCGCAGCGAGCCCTGCAGGCCTACCTCGTTCGAATTCGTCCCGGTTTAGCCAAACTAGGTAAAGGCACTCCGGCCCTGTTCTTGAACCAGCGCGGTGGTCGCCTGAGTCGGCAGAGTGCCTGGCAAATCATCACGGATGCCGCCTCGGAGGCCAATTTGCAGAGCGAAATCTCTCCGCACACCCTGCGGCACTCTTTTGCCACCCACCTTCTCGAAGGTGGTGCTGATGTGCGAGTGGTGCAGGAATTGCTCGGCCACTCGTCTGTTGCCACTACCCAGATTTACACCCTGGTTACGGTCGATCGGCTCAGGGAGATCTATGCCATGGCTCATCCGAGAGCTCGAAAGTAGCCCGAAATGCGGTCGGCGAGGCCTTGGTAGACTTCTAAGCGAACTTCACCCGGGAGGATCTAAGTGGCTAAAAAAGTTGTCGAGACCGACACGCGCTTTGCTATCCCCAAAAAACTGACCTCGCACGGCCCAGCCCGAATTATTGCGATGTGCAACCAAAAGGGTGGAGTTGGCAAGACCACAACCGCTGTGAACCTGGCTGCCGCGCTTGCAGAGTACGGTCGAAAAGTTCTGGTCGTCGATTTTGATCCTCAGGGCGCACTGAGCACCCACCTCGGCGTGATTGCAGTTCCGGGTGAGATTGCCACAATCTATGACCTGTTGAAGGGAACCATCAAGGATCCGCACGAGGTGATTCGCAAATCGCCAGTCAAAAACCTAGATCTCATTCCAGCGAACATCGATCTATCAGTCGCCGAAATTGAGTTGGTGGGTGAGGTTGCCCGCGAAAGCATCCTTGCGAACATTCTGCGCAAAGTCGCCGATGAATACGATGTCATCATTATTGACTGCCAACCTTCACTTGGTTTGCTCAACGTGAATGCACTAACCGCTGCGCACGGCGTTCTGATACCGATGGCAACAGACTTCTTTGCGCTGCGCGGTGTTGCCTTACTAAAAGACCAGATCAATAAGGTGCAAGATCGCTTGAACCCGGCCATCAAACTCGACGGCATTCTGGTAACCATGCACGAGCGCACGCTGCACTCGAAAGAGGTGCTGGATCGTTTGAACGAGGCCTTTGGCAGTTTCGTTTTCAAAACGCAAATCTCGCGTGCCGTGAAATTCAAGGATGCAACTGTTGCGCAGTTGCCAATTACCGCATATGCGCCGACTTCAGACGCAGCCGAGAGTTACCGCTCGGTAGCAAGAGAATTGATTTCTCGTGGCTGCGCCCCATAGCCAAGATCAAGTGACCGAGCACACTTCAGGCTTCTCTCTGAGCCTCGGAAACTTCGACGGACCTTTTGATTTGCTGCTATCTCTGATTAGCAAGCATGAGCTAGACATCACCGAAATATCGTTGAGCAAGGTTACTGACGAGTTCATTTCTTATCTCAAGACTCTTGACGACCACGAGGAACTCGAGCAGGCCAGTGAATTTCTGGTTGTGGCCGCCACACTGCTCGATATGAAGATTGCCGGGTTGCTCCCTCAGGGCGAGGTCGCCAACCCAGAAGACGTCGCGATGCTTCAGGCCAGAGACCTGTTGTTTGCTCGTCTGCTGCAATATCGAGCATTCAAAGACATTTCGGCCTGGTTTAACGCCGGCCTTGCTTCAGAGAGTCTGCGTTCGGCCAGAGACGTTCGCATCGAGGAGCGATTCCGCGAGCAGAAACCTGAACTGGTTTGGAAGATGAGTCTCGAAGATTTTGCAAAACTCGCCGAAGACGTTCTCACCCCAAAGGTTATTGACGGCGTTGGCTTTAGCCACCTTCACGCGCCGCGAGTCAGCATTCGTGAGCAGGCGGGCGAAGTCGTGGCCATGTTGCGCGGCAGAACCTCAATTACTTTTCGCGAAGTGATTAGTGCCGTTAAAGACCGAGCAATTGTGGTCGCACGTTTTCTAGCGGTTCTTGAGCTATACCGCCTGTCTGCAATTAGCTTCGAGCAAGATAGCCCACTTGGTGATTTGAACATCACCTGGCGTGAATCCAACTTTGATGACGAACAACTAGCCGCCTTGGGAGCAGATTATGAATGACAACTTATTGCCGGAACGGGCAGAAATAGACGAGAGCTTCGACGTTAGTGCCGAAGCAACAATCGAGCCACCCGTCGCACTTTCTGAGCAGGAGTTGCGCGGTGCGGTAGAGGCAATATTGATGATCACAGATGCGCCAATTTCTCTGCTGGCAATCGCAGCGGCGCTTGAAACTCCGGTGAATCTTGTTCGAACAGTGGTGCAGCAATTGCAGGCCGACTACAACGGCGAGAACGGCACAGTCCAGCGCGGATTCGAGCTTCGTGAGGTTGGCGGCGGCTGGCGTATTTTTGTTCGTCAAGACTTTGACTGGGCCGTTCGCATGTTTGTTGCCAACGAGAGCCCATCCAAGCTTTCTCAGGCGGCGCTCGAGACGTTAGCCGTGATCGCATACAAGCAACCAGTTTCTAGAGGTCAGGTTGCCTCGATACGAGCCGTAAACGTGGACTCTGTCGTGAAGACTTTGCTAAGTCGCGGCCTCATCACTGAACTCTTCACCGATAGCGAAACCGGGGCAATCAACTATGGAACAACTTCTCTCATGCTAGAACTGCTGGGCATCAACTCACTCGATGACCTTCCGATGATCAGCCCGTACCTGCCTGATGCGGACAGTGATTTCGATGCAAACTTCTAGTCCAGACGAAGAGCAGGGCGTTCGCCTGCAGAAGGTAATGGCCGCGGCGGGCGTGGCTTCTCGACGCGTCTGCGAAGACCTCATTGTTCGAGGTCAGGTAACTGTGAATGGCAAGCGCGTGACCGAACTTGGCACGCGAGTCGATCCTGAAGTTGACCGAGTCACGGTTAGCGGCATGCCGATTCAGCTGGATGTTTCAAAGGTCTACCTGGCGCTAAACAAGCCGGTAGGCGTGGTCAGCAGCATGGCCGATGAGAATGGCAGAGCCGACCTAAGTCAATTCGTTGAGGGTTACGAAAGGGTTTTCAACGTTGGCCGACTTGATGCCGAGACCAGTGGGCTGATCATTATGACTAACGACGGCGATCTAGCCCACAAACTAGCCCACCCAAAGTTCGGAGTCACCAAGACCTATGTTGTGCGAGTTCAGGGTGTCATCGAACCGGGCATAATTCACAAGTTGCTAAGTGGTTTCGACCTCGAAGACGGATTCATCAAGGCCGACAAGGCGAAGTTGGTGCAGGTCGCTATTGGCGAGAGCTTGCTCGAGATTGAATTGCACTCGGGTCGCAATCGCATAGTTCGCAGAATGTTTGAGTTTTTGGGTCATCCGGTTCTCGGACTGGTGCGAAAGCAATTCGGTTCGATTCAACTAGGCCCGCTTAAGGCAGGCAAGGTTCGTGAACTAAGCAAAGTTGAGATCGGTGCGCTATTGAAAGCGGCCGAAGGCAAGCCGATGCGCCCGTCGCAGGCGGCTAAGCGGGCACCACACGTTAATCCGGCGAAGGCAAGGGGCAAGTAAACATGGCACTGAGAGCAATCCGTGGAGCAATTCAGCTCGATACCGACGAACGTGAGCACTTGCTGAAATCGACTGCCGAACTTTTGTCGAAGGTTTTGCACGTGAACAACATCGATAGCTCATCGCTGGTGTCAATTCTTTTCACGGCAACGCCAGACATAACCAGCGAATTCCCTGCACTTGCTGCAAGAGAGCTAGGTCTCGGCGATGTTCCGTTGATGTGTTTCGTTGAAATGGATGTCAAGCAAGCACTAGATCGAGTGATTCGAGTCATGGTCTATGCCGACATAGAAACTAGTCGCAAGGAAATTCAGCATGTCTACCTGCGCGGTGCTACCGCGCTTCGATTGGATCTAGCTCAGTGACCTCACGCACTCAGGGAACAGTTCGCGTTGTAGGTGCCGGTTTGATTGGCACCAGCGTTGGCCTTGCCTTGAGCAAATTGGGTGTCGACGTGTGCGTCGAAGACATTTCGCCAGCCGTTCGAGCGCTCTCGATTGATTACGGGGCCGGTCGTGCGCCTTTGTCTGACGACACCCCAAGCCTGATTTTGGTTTGTGTTCCACCAGATGTCACCGCTGCGGTTGTGGCGAGAGAACTCGAGTCATTTCCAAAAGCTTTCGTAACAGATGTGGCCAGCGTCAAGTCGGCAATTTTGACTGAACTTAGCGAGAAGGGTGCAGATCTCACCCGCTATGTTGGCTCACACCCGATGGCTGGAAGAGAGCGAGGAGGCGCAGCCTCAGGTCGCGCAGATCTCTTCTTTGGTCGGGTCTGGGTTATCTCACCAACAGATCTGAGCACATCCAAGGCGATTCAAGCGGTCGAGAACCTGGCCCTAGATCTCACAGCATCGCCGATTTCGGTTTCGGCGGCTGATCACGATCGAGCCGTTGCTTATGTCTCTCACCTTCCCCAATTGGTCTCTAGTCTCACCGCAGCCGCACTGCTTGATGCCGCAGATTCAGATATTGCCCTGGCCGGGCAGGGAGTGCGTGACACAACTCGCATCGCGGCTAGCGACCCAAAACTTTGGCTGCAGATTCTTGCAGCAAACGCAACCGAAGTGCGCGCCGTGCTTGGCCGCTTGCAGGCGGATCTAAACTCGGTGGCCGCAGCCCTTGATCGGCCAGAAGTCAGCGGTTCGCTTTCTACATTAAACTCGCTGCTTGAGCGTGGCAATGCGGGCGTTGCCAAACTTCCGGGTAAACACGGCACCAAAGCAACTATCTATTCGGTCACCACGGTGATGATTGACGACAAGCCCGGTGAGTTAGCGCGGTTGCTTACCGAAATTGGTGAGATCGGTGTCAACCTCGAAGAAATCAAACTCGAACATTCCCCTAGCAGTCCGGTAGGACTAGTCGAGGTCTCGGTGCTACCTGCGGTTGAGGCAACTCTGGTAGCCGCGCTTGCAGAACGCGGCTGGAAGTTAGTCGGCTGATGAGCAAGATCATCGTTGCAATTGATGGCCCTGCGGGTTCGGGAAAATCTAGCGTTAGCAAACAACTGGCCCGAGCCTTCAAGTTTGCCTACCTAGACACCGGTGCGGCCTACCGCGCCTTGGCCTGGGCAACGCTGAACGGGCTCAGCTTCGAGAAAATCGCAACCGATGATTTCGAAAAAGAATTCGATTATTCGATTTCTACCGACCCCGATGACTTCTGGGTTCGAGTGGGCGCTCACGATGTCACCGAGGCAATTCGCACCGCATTGATTTCAGAGACGGTGAGTTCTGTAGCCGCACTTGCCAACGTGCGCGAGTTTATGAAGAGACTCACCAAGAGAATTGTTGACGAGTGCGCGTTCGAAGGCGCGGTGGTTGAGGGTAGGGACATAACAACCGTCGTCTACCCGGATGCTCAAAGTAGGCTTCTGTTAACTGCCTCTGAGGCGATACGATTGGACCGTAGGTCTAAAGAGCTCTCGGCAGATTCGGCAAAGGCCGTGGTCAATCAAGTCTCCAAACGAGACGAAAACGATTCCAAGATTGTTGACTTTATGAATGCCGCACCCGGAGTCACTCTCGTTGATTCCTCAGACCTAGATTTTGATCAAACCGTTTCGGTCATGATTGCCCAGATAAATGCTGACCTGAAAGCGAGCGCTCAATGAAAGACGAATTCGAATTCGAGCCCATCGCTGCGGAGTTTCTAGAGAAACTTCGCGAAGTTTCAGACCAGGATGCCGAAACCAAAGCCAAGGCGATGCGCATGGGGCTCGAGGAATACGACCTTGAGCCTGAAGACATCGACATATTGGCCACCGAGCTCGGTTTCGAAGACGAGCCACTCTATCTTCCGGCCTTGCCGGTGCTTGCTATCGTTGGCCGCCCTAATGTCGGAAAGTCTGCACTGGTCAACCGCATTCTTGGTCGTCGCGAGGCAGTGGTCGAAGACAAGCCTGGCGTTACCCGAGACCGAGTTTCTTACAAGGCCGAGTGGAACGACCGCAAGTTCACACTCGTTGACACCGGTGGCTGGGAACCAGATGCCAAGGGCATCGATAAGTCGGTTGCGATTCAAGCCGAAATCGCAATTGAACTAGCGGATGCTGTGATCTTTGTGGTCGATGCCATGGTTGGTGCGACC
>CAIKYE010000155.1 GCA_903831585.1 uncultured Micrococcales bacterium
ATGGTTGCAACCGTCTGGTTGACGCTCTCGGGCGAGTGGAACGCATCAACCTCGCTCGGTTTGATTCTTCTTGTCATCGCTCTGATCGCAGGTGCCATAATCGGCCTCTGGCGAGCAAAGGTTGTCGCCATGACCGGCATGCCAGAGCTCATCGCTCTGTTTCACAGCTTCGTTGGTCTGACCGCAGTATTGGTTGGCTGGAACGGCGCACTTCACGCAGGAGACCTGTCACCTGAACTTGTCGGCGTGCACAGGGCCGAGGTGTTCATCGGGGTGTTCATCGGTGCCGTTACCTTCACCGGTTCGATAGTTGCTTACTTGAAACTGTCGGCCAAGATTTCATCGAAGCCACTGATTCTGCCTGGCAGAAACTTCTTGAACCTCTTTGCACTCGCAGGCTTCATCGCTTTGACCGTTGCCTATGTGATGACTCCAGAGTTGAGTCTGCTAATTGCTGTCACGGTGCTAGCACTAGCTCTGGGTTGGCACCTGGTTGCATCAATTGGTGGCGGTGACATGCCGGTTGTGGTCTCGATGCTGAACAGCTATTCGGGATGGGCCGCGGCAGCTACCGGCTTCCTGCTAGGCAATGACCTCTTGATTGTTACCGGTGCGCTGGTTGGTTCTTCTGGTGCATACCTCTCTTACATAATGTGTAAGGCCATGAACCGCTCGTTTGCGGCGGTTATCTTTGGCGGTTACGGAATCGCAGCACCAACTGAAGGTGAAGAAGAAACCGGAGAGCACACCGAGACCGACGCGGCCTCTGTTGCAGAACTTCTTAGCGCTGCCAAGACCGTTGTGATCACTCCAGGTTATGGAATGGCAGTTGCGCAAGCGCAGTATCCCGTTGCAGAACTTGCCAAGCGTCTTCGCGAAAAGGGAGTCGATGTTCGCTTCGGAATCCATCCCGTTGCTGGTCGACTACCCGGTCACATGAACGTGTTACTTGCCGAGGCCAAGGTTCCTTATGACATCGTGCTTGAGATGGACGAGATCAATGACGACCTGGCGAGCACCAACGTCGTACTAGTCATCGGCGCTAACGACACCGTTAACCCTGCTGCTACCGAAAACCCAACGAGCCCGATCGCCGGCATGCCGGTGCTGAAGGTTTGGGAAGCCGAGAACGTGATTGTCTTCAAGCGCTCGATGGCCTCTGGTTACGCTGGCGTAGCTAACCCACTGTTCTATAAGCCGAATGCCAAGATGCTGTTTGGTGACGCTAAGGACAGGGTCAACGACATTCTCAAAGCGCTATAGGCGAACTGTCAGGCAACACTCTTAGTTCTGTGAGAGATTTGGCATAGCGGGTCGGGTTTTCGACCCGAAAGCTCTAGGAGATCTCAAAGATGAAAAAGCGCCGTTGGCTCTGGATTTCGCGCTCGCGCCGGTTGTTGTGGGCACGCAGTTCGCTGCAGCAGCTGGTGTGAAACCGCTTCGCGCAGCTCTGCTGATTAATGGGGCTAATGCAGCCTGGGCAATTGCCATTGCCTCCCTAATGCTGCTCATAGGCTTAGACCGTTGGGCTCAATTCGCCTAGTAATCTAACTTGCGTCGAGGAGAAATATGAACGCCGAACTGCTAAAAAACCTAATAATCGTGATCACGGTTGCTGTGGCCGTGTTCAAGGTTGCTCTCAACGAACTTGATATTCGATCGAGCCGCACGGCTTTAGCCGGTAGCCCTAAGGCTGAGGTCAAGAAGGCCGTTGAATACACAGTGACCAAAAGACGCTTTGAGTCGACCACAACTGTCATCACTGCCACCGTCGTGCTCGCATTTCTTGTTCTCGGTCTCTACGGTCAGATTCAGCAGTTGGTAGCCGGCTCTATTCAGGGCCAGATTTGGCAAGACCTGGTTTTCTTGCTTGCTATGGCCTTCGGACTATTCATCCTTGGGATACCGGGTTCTATCTATAAGACCTTCGTAATCGAGGCGAAATTCGGATTCAACCGCACAACCGTCAAGACTTTCATCATCGACAGGATTCGAGGCATAGTTCTCGGTGCTTTGATTCTTGGCCCAATTCTGCTCGGCTTGCTTTGGATTTACCAGCAAGTTCCAAACCAAATCTGGTGGATCGCTTTCGTCGCAATCAACATGATTTCTTTGATAACTGCAGCCATTGGCACCAGCGTGATTCTGCCTTTATTCAATAAGTTAAAGGAACTGCCAGAGGGTGAATTACGAGACAAGATTCTTGCTCTCTGTGAGAAGCAGAACTACAAACTTAAGCGCATTTATGTCATGGATAGCTCCAAACGATCATCCAAGTCGAATGCATTTTTCAGCGGGATTGGCAAAACCAAGACAATCGTTCTATTTGACTCTCTAATCGCCAACCACACGGTTGATGAAGTAGTTGGTGTTCTGGGCCACGAAATGGGTCATGACAAACTCGGTCACATTCGCTCTATGTTGCTTTTGAACATGCTGCAGAGCTTCGTGATTTTTGGACTCTTTGGCTGGGCTTTACAAGAACCTGCGTTGTCTGAGGCCCTGGGCGGTAGCGGAGTTCAACTAGTGCTGTCACTGATCGCATTCGGAATGTTGTTCTCGCCAATCAATTTCGTTCTAGGGATTTTTGACAACTACATGACCAGGCGAAATGAGCACGGAGCAGACATTTTCGCTTCTCAGGTTTATGGCAAAGAGCACATCATCTCAGCCTTGCAGCGACTAAGTGCAGACAATCTAGCCAATCCCGCGCCACACCCGTTATACGTGCTGGCTTACTATTCGCACCCACCGGCCAGCAAGCGCGTTTCTCATGTTTTAGAGGCAAAGCTCGCCTAGCTGGTCTGACTTCTCGGCGCAGGAGATGGACAAAAGCCTCCAGATTTCTCTGGAGGCTTTTTCACTGTCTCATTAGTGAACGTCTACATTCGTAGAGCGCGAAGAATGGGGGATTCGAACCAGCAGCCTGTTGCCCGCATGAATACTGACTTCGTGCTTACGAGAAACGCTTTCTACGCCATCTCTCTAAGCCATTGTCTTTGTTCCAGCCCTTGATTGAGCTAGCGAGAGGGCAAGAAAGAGAATCGAGGCAATTGCTGCTAGAGCTACAAAACTAATGATTGTCAGCTCACTCGGTGAAGAGAATGGCTCAGCCCTAAGCGACTGCCAAGTAACAAGTCCAACAAAACCAAGCCAGGATAAGTTACCAACCAGGATCAGGGGAACTCGGAAAGCAAGTGGCAGTAGCAAAGATAGGGCTAGCAGGATTGCAGCCACCTGAATCGAGTGCAGACCAAAGAAGTGCCCTACTCGCAAATCACCGGCTACTGTGCTCCAACCAAGAAATGGCAAACCAGGACCACCATCCGAAACACCAACCGCGTGAGCCCCGGCTATCCCTTGGTAGTTGGCAAGTTGGAGTGCCGTTGGTTGAGTCATTAGGTAAGCCAGCCCCATACCAACTGCAGAGTTGAAGCTTCCTAGGGCAAGTGCCAAATTGAGATTGAACTCCTGCTGCTTTTGAAACATGATCATCAAGCTTATGAAGATTGTTGAGAGAAGAACAAATGAAATGAAGGTCGCCATAATTGACCAAATTGCAATGGCGATTGGAGTAGAAACATTGAAATGGCTAGTCTCACCAATGCTTGCCATCGCCAAGATCAGAACGTTTTCAACGGCAAGGGATACCGCGATTACTAATCCTGTGAGCTTAACCCACCGGCGACCTCTCGTAAGGAATGAGCTAAGCCAAGAGTAGGTGAATGAGAAAATCGCCACAGAGATGTAGAACTTGATTGGCTTTTCCCAAACAGATACTCCAAGCAGTTGCCTTGAATCCAGTATCCACAGCGGGATGAGAGCAATTGCGACCACGACACAGATAACCGCTAGCCAGAAGAGGGATTTGTTGTGCTTCAGGCGCGAAAGTTCAAAAAGTTTCTCAGGCTGCATTTCTGGACTCCATATTTTTTATTAGTTGAGTTTTTACCTGTGTCAATGTCTTATCAAGTTTTTCTAAATCAACAGAAGCTCCGCTAGCGAAGAGAATCCTGAACTCTTTTTCTAAGAAGTCAGCAGATTGGGTTGCCAACAGCTCCCCCTTCCGGGTGAGCTCCAAGGACAGGTTTTTTTCGTTTCCGGACACCCTTGAGACCATTACTAGGTTCCTTTCTTGAAACCAAGAGAGCCTCTGGCTCACTGCCGCCCGAGAAACGCCCAAACACTCGGCAAGATAGCTAGGCGTCGGATTGTCTTGACCCATAAGGGTTACAAGAAAGAGGAACTGGCTATAGGTCAGTTCAAAATTTGCCCGAAGCAGCCGATCCGCAGTCGAATTCAGGACATACACGAGCTCGTTCAGGGTAAAAGTGATACGACTACTCTTCATGGGGCTTAGTTAACTACTTAACAAATAGATTGTCAAGTAGTTAACATTAGTTTCAATCCTTCGCGTCTATCAGGGGAATAGACAACCCCGTCTAATCCTGGGATTGACGGGGTTGAAGTTGAGCTGGCGGAGAATGCGGGATTAGAACTAACCCAATCCGGTTCCTGAATTGGACACTTCAGTTCTCGAGTCTTATCTTGGAGAGGGAGGTTTTTGATGAAGATTGCTGTCGCCGGTGGGACTGGACTAGTGGGTAAGTTTGCCGTCACGGCTGCCGAAAATCGAGGACACGAAGTTGTCTCGATTTCCCGAAAAAATGGCATTGATTTAACCTCTGGCGAGGGCTTGGTGGAGGCTCTGGGTGGCGTGGATGTGGTCATCGATGTAACCAACAAAACTACGCTGAGCGCCAAAGCTGCGCGAAAATTCTTTTCAACTGTCACAAACAACATCCTGAGCGCAGAGGCGCAGACCGGGGTGAAACACCACGTGGCTTTATCGATCGTCGGTATCGATGAGATTGACGGTGGTTACTATGCGGGGAAGCTCGAACAAGAGCGAACCATCCAAAAAGGAACAATCCCCTACACAATTGCCAGGTCCTCCCAATTTCATGAGTTCGTGACCCAGCAACTGCAAAGTATGCCTGGACCGATTGCGCTTCTTCCAAAATGCCTTATGCGACCAGTGGCAGCAAGGGAAGTGGGGCAACACCTCGTAGATCTCGCCGAAGGAAAACCACTCAAGCGCACAACGGATTTGGTTGGTCCAAGAAATGAAGTTTTAGCTGATCTGGCTCGAAGGCAGATTTCTTTCGACGGCTTGAGGAAATTGGTTCTCGAGTTTCCACTTCCGGGGGTTTTTTGGAAGAGGCATGGCTTCAGGCGATTTGCGTGGAAAGGGCGAAACAATTGAGGGAAAAACCACTTTTGATGACTGGCTAGAAAGTCATGACCATCAAAATCCCCTCCAATAATTTCAAGTCAGACCTTGCTTGGCTCTGTCAATTGCACATACAACTGCACAACCAGCAAAAAGTCCCTCAATAAACGCCCCTACCGAGGCTCTAAATCAAGGGAGTTGCTGGCGGAGAATGGGGGATTCGAACCCCCGAGGGCTTGCACCCAACCAACTTTCCAAGCTGGCGCCATAGGCCACTAGGCGAATTCTCCTGGGTTGTGATCGACTTGCGATAACCGCACAAGTCTAACGGTGCACTAATCCTCGTAGGTTGGCGGTTGCTTTCAGTGGGTAGGGTGATAGGCATGAATCCAGGCTGGCGCACCGCAGCTGCTATCACAGCGGCAATTTTTCTGTTTGGTGTCGTAACGCCCTCTGTGCAGGCGGCAACCGTTAAAGCCGGAGCCTCATGCACAACAGTTGGCAAGGCGACCAAAGTCGGAACTAAAACTTATGTCTGCACCAAAGTGGGCAAGACCAAGGTTTGGAAACTCAAGGCGACTCCTGTTGCTAAACCAACGCCAACCCCCGCCAGTTTCTCGAAGTGCATGTTGCCAGTGGCTGACGGCAGGGGAGATGTAGCTCTCGGTCTACCTCGAATTGCGGCTAGAGGTAAGGCCGTTGGCGATGTTCGCGCGACGGTAATTTTTGTTGACTTTCCTGACATGACAACAAGGCCCACACCAGAGGCAGCGCTCGGCTTGGTCAGCCCTAGAGCTTCAGAGATTTTCAAAGAGATTTCGTACGGACGATTGAATTACATGATTGAGCCAAATCTGAATTGGTTCATGATGAGTAAACCGTCGACAGCATATTCATATTCGACATTTCGATCACACCACGATTTCGTCAAAGAAGTAATTGCGCTTGCAGACCCCACAACAGACTTTTCGAAAACTGACAGTCTGATTGTGATCACTAACCCACTTCAACGCGCACTCTCATTTGGACCAGCGATGACATTTCCGGCATCCGAGGGATTTATTGCCGATGGCAGGCTCATCAATAACGGAACGACAAGCGGCAGCGACATCAGTTATTGGGGTGCTGCCTGGTTGAATCATGAGATCGGCCACTCATTTGGTCTCGTCGACTTGTATGCATACGGCGTAGCGCCCGACCAAACCTTCAAATTCACGGGTGAATTTAGTCTCATGGGCTTGAACGATGAACGCAGTCGGGCACCGGGATTACTGGCTTGGGAGCGGTTCGTTATTGGATGGCTCGATCAGAGTCAGCTCGTCTGTGCTCCCAGCGGAGTGGGAACCTATAACCTCTCGCCGGTTGCAACCGCTGGCGGCACCAAGGCTGTGGTTATTCCAACCGGCGCAACCACAGCCCTGATTGTTGAGTCGCGAAAGCCCATTGGCATAGACGGCAAGTTGTCTAAGTCAGGTTTGCTCGTCTACAGGGTCGACACTTCCATCCAGTCGGGTCGAGGTGTGGTTCAGGTTCTCTCGAACACTTCCTTGGCGGCCGATCCTCGCTATTTGAAGGCACCTTTGGCGGTTGGCGAGAGCCTAACTGTCGGCGGCTACACCTTTACCAACAAGTCGACCAGCCCTGACGTCGATGTTCTAGTGGTCTCACGCTAGGTAAACTTGACCTTGGACTCCCCGTGCGGCGTCACCTCGGCTAACTCCCCCAGGGCAGAAATGCAGCAAGGGTAACTGGGCTCTGACGGGTGTGCGGGGAGTTCTTCACATCGCAGTGGCGAATTATTCGCTGTCAGAAGAGAGGGTTAGGCTCGATAAATGGTCACCGCTCTATACCGCCGCTATCGCCCAGAGACCTTTGCCGAACTCATCGGCCAGGCCCAGGTGACTACACCTCTAATGACGGCACTTCGCAACGATCGTGTGAACCACGCTTACTTGTTTTCAGGCCCAAGAGGTTGCGGAAAGACCACCTCGGCACGCATTCTTGCTCGCTGCTTGAACTGCGCCGAGGGTCCAACCGATACTCCATGCGGCAAGTGCCCGAGCTGCATCGAACTTGCTCGCGATGGCAGCGGTTCGGTTGACGTTGTCGAGATAGATGCCGCCAGTCACAACGGTGTTGATGATGCTCGTGACCTTCGAGAGCGTGCCGCGTTTGCCCCGGCTCGTGACCGATACAAAATTTTCATTTTGGATGAAGCTCATATGGTTACACCCCAAGGCTTCAATGCTTTACTCAAGATTGTCGAAGAGCCACCGGCCCACGTGAAGTTCATCTTTGCAACAACCGAGCCCGACAAAGTTATTTCGACTATTCGTTCGCGCACCCACCACTATCCGTTCAGGTTGGTGCCACCAGCGCAGATGCACGAATACCTAGAGTCGATGTGTAAAGAAGAAAAAGTAGACGTTGAAGCCGGCGTGCTTTCGCTCGTTGTTCGCGCAGGTGGCGGCTCAGTTCGTGACTCGCTTTCTCTGCTCGATCAGCTGATGGCTGGTAGTGACGACCGCAAGATAACTTATGACCGCGCGGTAACTCTGCTCGGTTACACCCACGCAACGCTGCTCGACTCGGTTATCGATGCCTTCTCGGCAAAAAACTCTGCTGCTGTTTTTGCAAGTGTCGACTCGGTTATTCAAACCGGTCAAGATCCACGCCGTTTTGTTGAAGACCTGCTCGAGCGCCTGCGCGATCTAATCGTGGTTTTGGCGGTTGGCACCAACGCGGGTTCGGTAATGCGTGGCGTTCCAAACGACGAGATTGAAAAATTGACAACCCAGGCCTTTGCCTTTGGCATGGCATCTCTTACCCACGCCTCAGAAGTCGTGAGTGAGACCCTCAACTCAATGTCTGGCGCTACCAGCCCGAAACTGCAGCTCGAACTAATGTGTGCTCGAGTCTTGGTTCCGGCAGCAGCAGACAGCGAAACCGGCAGTCTTGCCCGACTCGACCGGCTTGAACGCCGCATCGGAATGGCTGGAGCGCCAGCGACTGCCGCACCGGCCAGTCAGGCCCCGGCACCGGCCTCTAGCCCCGTTGCCTCGGCAAAATCTGCGCCACCAACCAAAGCTGCGACACCAGAAACCAGTGCAACCGAAGCAGTTGCAGCCGTCGATATCGCTGCACTAACCACCCAAAACTTCAAGGATGCCTGGGCAGAGATTCTCTCGGTCGTCAACAAAGCGTCAAAGTCTGCATGGATGGTGGCCTTCGCGCTTCAGGTAATCGAGTTTGAGGCAACCGGCAGTGTGCTAACCCTGCAGTTTTCAAATGCTCGCGATCTCGAGTCATTCAAGAGCGCTGGCAATGCAACCGATGTTCTGCGCAAGGCAATCTTTGAGGTTCTCGGAGCGACTGTGAAATTCAAGCCACAGTTTGCCGAGGCCGCAACCAAGCCGATTGAGATTGTTTCAATTGCAGCCGAAGTTTCACCAGAAGTTGACGACGAAGATGTTTCTCTTCTCGAAGAAGAAGCCGCAGCAGTTGAGATCAAGCCATCAGCTGTTGAAAAGCCAAAGAGCAAGTCGCGCAACTCGAAGCTAGTCGACGAAGAGGCTCGCTATGGTGAGTCACTGCTTCGTGAGATGCTCGGTGCCGAACCTGTAGAAGATAAGAAGAACGGTCGCTAATGTACGAAGGTGTCGTTCAAGAGCTAATTGATGAACTAAGTCGCTTACCGGGTGTTGGTCCGAAGTCTGCGCAAAGAATCGCTTTCTTCCTTTTGCAAACCGAAGACGATCAAGCAATCAAGTTGGCAAACGTTTTGCGCGAAGTTAAAGAACGGGTTCGTTTCTGCGATGTCTGCGGAAACGTAACCGAAGAAGAGCGCTGCAACATTTGTCGTGACGCTCGACGAAACCAAACCATGATTTGCGTGGTTGAAGAGAGCAAAGACGTTCAGGCCATTGAGCGCACTCGCGAATACCGCGGGCTTTATCACGTGCTCGGCGGTGCAATCAGCCCGATTGAGGGTATCGGCCCAGATCAGCTTCGCATCAAAGAGTTACTCACCCGACTTTCAAATGCTCAGGTGGTCGAGGTCATCATCGCGACCGACCCAAACATGGAGGGCGAGGCCACGGCCACATATATCGCTCGCATGCTGAGCCCGCTCGGAATCAACGTGACTCGCCTCGCCTCTGGGCTTCCGGTTGGCGGAGACCTCGAGTATGCAGACGAGGTAACTCTTGGGCGTGCCTTCGCGGGACGCCGCCAAGCCTAAAGGTTTAGGTAGCCCCATCTGCGTGCACTCAACTAAACTTGGGGTTTGAGGCAATGATCGCCGCAAAACCCTTGTTTGCCCCTAGTTTTCGGGAGTGTGCGTTGGCCCTAATCGTGCAGAAATTCGGTGGCTCGTCTGTTGGCGATGCCGCGAAAATCAAGCACGTCGCCAAGCGGGTAATCGAAACCCAGCGAGCAGGCAACCAGGTTGTCGTAGTCGTTTCGGCCATGGGTGACACCACAGACGAACTCATCGATCTAGCCCAGTCGGTTTCAGTCAACCCCTACGCGGCAGCTCGCGAAATGGACATGTTGCTCACCTCTGGCGAGCGCATCTCTATGGCGCTACTAGCCATCGCAATCAACGATCAGGGTTCGCAATCACGCTCGTTCACCGGATCACAGGCCGGAATCATGACCAGCGCAAAACACGGCGATGCGCGAATCAGCGAGGTCACTCCGGTGCGCATCCAAGAGGCACTCGACGCCGGTGACATCGCAATCGTCGCGGGCTTTCAGGGTTTCAACAAAGACTCCAAAGACATCACAACGCTAGGTCGTGGCGGTTCGGACACCACAGCGGTTGCACTCGCGGCAGCGCTCGA
>CAIKYE010000156.1 GCA_903831585.1 uncultured Micrococcales bacterium
TACTCATTCCGGTTCTTGAAGACACCCTCGATCGCTCTCTGCTCTTGGCGGCCAGCATGGATGCGCGCGGCTTCGGTCGCAAATCCACTCAGAGTAAGGGTGAACTGCTGTTAGCGCGGCTACTCGGGCTGCAGGCCCTGCTAGCGATAACCGTGGGGGTTTTCACCCTGCTAAGCGGCTTCTCGCCTGCCGCTGCCCTGGTTTTGCTGCTAGTTGGCCTCGTTACTTCGTTGATTAGCGTTCGAATCACATCGAGACGAAACACGCGAACCAGCATCTCGCGCACCGCTCGCACCTGGGTCGACTTTGCCGTCTTGGCAAGCTGCGCCGCTGGGCTAGCACTTAACTTTTCGACGGCGGTGAGTTTGATTTGATCAGTCTGAAAAACTTCACCTTTAGCTATAAGAACGGTGACGAGCCAAAACTCAATCGAGTAAACATCAACGTCGATGCCGGGCAATTCGTTTTGGTTTGCGGCGCTACCGGTGGCGGCAAGTCAACCCTGTTGAAAGCGCTGGTTGGTCTGGTTCCACATTTCACCGGTGGAACCGCAAGTGGCGTTCGTTTGGTTGACGGCATCGACTTCAGCCGTGCGATGCCGCACGATTCGGCACACCTGATCGGATTTGTAAATCAGCAACCCGAAGGCGCGTTCGTGGCCGACACGGTTCTCGAAGAACTCGCTTTTGCGTTGGAGCAGTTAGCAATCACTCGCGACGAAATGATTCGACGAGTTGACGTGGCCCTCGCGGCAACCGGCTTGAGCGAATTACGCGATCGCAAACTTACCGAACTCTCTGGCGGGCAGCAGCAACGAGTCGCAATTGCTGCTGCGTTGAGTGCCGGGCAAAAGATTCTGATTCTTGACGAACCAACATCTGCACTGGACCCAGCCGCCGCGACTGAACTTCTCGAGTTCATCTTCAATCTGTGCCGCACGCAGTCAATCACGGCGATAATTGCTGAGCATCGAATCGAACGATTGATTGGTCTTGTCGATTCGGTGATCGTGGTCAACAGCGATGGCACTGTTTCGCAAGGCATGCCCGCGACCCAACTGGCAAACTTCAAGTTCGTTCCCCCGCTTATCGAGATGGCGCACCTGATGAAGTGGCCCGAGGTTCTGCTCAGCATCGACCAAGCCGCTGAAAGATTTGCGCTGAGCAAACCGGCCACACCCAAGCGCATCGCCCACCTGCCTTTGGGTGAGCAGGTCGTGCTGGCAGAAAATGTCTGCGTCGATTACGGCTCAATTAGGGCGGTTGATCGAGTTTCGCTTTCGTCCAAACGCGGCGAAATCATTGCCATCACTGGTGAAAACGGCTCTGGTAAGACCTCTCTGCTATGGGCGCTTCAGGGTTCGGGCATCAAGACCGACGGCACAATTTCGATTGCCGGCCAAGACCCCGCAAAGCTGAGCCCAACCGCAAGACTGGCCGTGGTCACGATGGTCCCTCAACAGGCGGCCGACCTGCTGTTTTTGCCGAGCCTCGGTGAAGAACTCACCGAATCTGACCAGGTGGCCGAGTCGCAATCTTCTGCAACCAGTCGTATTTTTGAACAGTTCAGCGGTCGAGTCGATCCGGCGATTCATCCGAGAGATTTAAGCAGTGGCCAACAGTTGTCTCTGGTACTAGCGATGCAGCTTGCAAAAGATGCATCGGTGGTGCTTCTCGATGAACCCACTCGCGGGCTCGACTATGCGACCAAGCGTCAGGTGGCGCAGGTGCTGCGAGATTTAGCAGCGAAAGGCAAGTGCGTGATTTTTGCATCGCACGACGTCGAGTTCATCGCTCAATCTGCAGATCGTGTCATACAACTTGAAGCTGGGAAGATTATTGCAGATCACTCGGTCGAGCAAGCCCTTGAATATTGCGAAGAAAATGCACTTTCAAGTCAAGTTGCTCAAATCACAAAACTACCCGGGGTAATCGCATTGCAACAGTTGGCTACCGATGACTAGACAGCCGTTGATTTCGAAACTCTCAATTGCGGTCGCGGCGATTGCTTCGCTTCTCATGTTTGCCTGGCCGCTGCTAATTGCAACGAACAGTCAAAATGAAAACCTATTAGCTCAGGCCGTGTTTCTCGCGCTAATGCCGATGATGATCGTGATCACTCTGGTTGAGTTTGCCACCGGTGAAATTGGCTCTCGGCAATTAGCGATTCTCGGAGTAATGACCGCCATCAATGCGGTTGTGCGCTTGCTCGGGGCGGGAACCGCCGGCATCGAAACAGCGTTTTTCTTGATCATCATCGGCGCATACGTTTTCAGAAGCGGCTTCGGATTCATACTCGGCAGCTCGTCAATTCTTGTCTCTGCACTGCTCGGTGCGGGCGTCGGTCCGTGGTTGCCGTTCCAGATGATGGCGGCCGGATTGGTTGGAATTGGCGCTGGTGCCCTGCCGAGATTCAAGCCCAAGGCTGCTCAGCTACTGACGCTATGCCTCTATGCGGTCTTCGCCAGTTTTGTTTACGGAGCCCTCATGACCCTCTGGAACTGGCCGTTTTTGGCCGGAGGCGAGTCGTCGGTTTCTTACCTGGCCGGTGCTGGGCTTGGGCCTAACCTGCTGCGCTTTTTGAATTACGAAATAGTCACCGGCGGTTTTCTCTGGGATGCCGGTCGCGCCATAACCACCTGCGTGTTGATTCTGCTAACTGCACCAGCGCTATTAGCAACGCTTAGGCGCGCGGCCAATCGTGGCGGTTTCGAAAACTAGACCCGCCAAGATGGCACACGCCATCTGAATACGATTACCGCAACTCGAAGCGCGATGGTCACAACGGCTCCAATGGTCACCGAAAGTGGGGCAGGCAGTGCCATCACGTCTGCTAGCACGACAATCCAGCAACCTAAGAAAGCAACCGAGGCGTACGGCTGGTGATCTGTGAATGCTCTCGGCACCTGGTTAGTGAAAACATCTCGAAGCACACTGCCGAAAATTGAAGTGATGACTCCCATAATTACGGCAACGATTGCCGATGTTCCGGACTGCAGGGCAATCATGGTTCCACCCGAAGCGAATACACCAAGACCTAGAGCATCGGGCCACTGCATTGCCCGCTCGGTGAACTCGAAGTGACGACCTCTGAAGAAAATCATCGCTAGGCCGCAAATTACAAGAATCGTCCAAATCCACCAGTCGTTGGCAATCCAGAAAAGTGGGCTGCGATTCAACAGGATGTCGCGAAGGGTTCCGCCACCAAAAGCAGCAACTGCCGTAACCATTGCCATGCCGACTATGTCGAGTTTCTTGCGCGCGGCCTCAATCAAACCTGAGAACGCAAAGGCCAGGGTGCCGAGAACCTCAAACGGCAGGTTGAAGTTGGTTACCCACCACTGAATTTGTTCGTTCGACACAGTTCTAGTATCGCTTGAATCTCAAGGTAGCAATCTTGAAAGGCCGCATCGATAGCTGAATTTCACCGGTTGACTTTGCAACCAAGTCGCTCTGAGAGGGCATCTCTTCTTCTAGCAAATTGACGAGCGAAACGCTCTGGTATTCGAAGTTCGCGGTAATCGAAGTCGACGTTCTGGTGCCGAGACCCTCATAAAGTCTCACAATCAAGTCTCCAGAGCCGTCTTCGGCGAGCTTTACCGACTCGACCACGACATTGGCCCTCTCGATAGCAATAATCGGTTCGACCGCGGTAGCTCCCTTATGCGACCTTAGCTCGAGATTCATGCGGAAACCCTCAGATATTGAGTCGACAACCGAAGACCCGACCTTGACCGATGTGCGCACGGTTTGCCTACCCTGATCGGTGTTTGGGTCTGGATAGACCGGCGAGCGCAAAAGAGACTCACGAATCTGCACGTAAGACCGGCCATTATCTAGCTGCTTGCGCGTGACATCGTGACCATAGGTTGAGTCGTTTGCAACGGTTACGCCAAATTCTGGCTCTGCCACTCGAAGCCAGCGGTGAGCGCAGGTTTCGAAGCGGGCGACATCCCAGGCGGTGTTGGTGTGAATCGGTCTCTCGATGTGGCCAAACTGAATTTCTGAAATCGCCTTGGATGTCTGCACGTCGACCGCGAACGCCAGCTTCATAAGTTTGTGGGTTTCGTGCCAGTCAATGTTCGAGGTGATTTCAACCACATTTGAATCGTGAAGAAGAATCACATCCTGAGAAATCTTTGACTCGCCAAAAGTGCGACTGATTCGCAAACCGACACCAAGAGCTGAATCTGAGAGCATTTCGATGCTGTCGACGTTACGAATTTCGGTCATGTTGTGGGTGTAGTGATGTTCGATTTCCCAGGCATCCCAGTTGGTTGGCAGATCACGATAAATCTGCACCACGTTGGCTTCGGCTCCGACGGGAATCACTTCTCGCGCCTGCGCTAGGTCAATCATGCTCGTGATTATGCCTTCGGCGTTGAAAGACAGCTTGAGGTGTTCGTTCTCGAGTGTGTAGCCACCGTTGCCATTGGTAACGCGAGCAGAAGGATTTGATTTGACAGCTATGGAACCTGCGAAAGGTGCGATTCCGCCTAGGCTAACCGGCGAAGAGTTGAAGTGATATTCAATCTCGCCCGAACCGCTCAGTGCATCAAGACTCTCGACAATTAGGCCATCGAGCAAGACGCGAACTTCTTCGTGCTTGCGCTCTGCTTCTTGGTGAACCCAGGCAATTGATGAGCCCGGCAAAATGTCATGGAATTGCATAAGCAAAATCGTCTGCCAAGCAGTTTCTAATTCTTGCTTTGGGTAAGTCTTGCCCACGCGCACGGCTGCTGTTGAGCACCAAAGCTCAGCCTCGCGAAGCAGGTGTTCGTTGCGACGATTGCCCTGCTTGGTCTTGAGTTGAGATGTATAAACGCCTCGGTGGTACTCGAGATACATCTCACCGAACCACACCGGAGGTGCGTCATAGTCTGCGCTTGCCTGTTCGAAGAACTCGAGCGGAGTCGAGAGTTTCACCTGTGGCGAGCCTTCTAGGTCACTGGCGCGCTCAGCCGCAGCCAACATCTCTCGAGTTGGGCCACCGCCGCCATCACCCCATCCGTATGGAACCATCGATACGTTCGAGACGCCTTTTTCGGAATACTGGCGCTCAGTCTTGGCCAAATCGGCTTGGCCCAGATCTGAGTTGTATGTGTCGACCGGCGTGAAGTGGCTAAACAATTGCGTGCCGTCGATGCCCTCCCAGTTGAAGGTGTGGTGTGGCATGCGGTTGGTGTCATTCCAAGACATCTTTTGCGAGAAGAAGTACTTGGATCCGGTGGCGGCGGCAACCTGCGGCAAAGCGCCGCTGAAACCAAAGGAGTCCGGCAACCAAACTTCGGTTGCGTTGATGCCGAACTCTTCTTTGAAGAACTTCTGCCCATAAATGAACTGGCGCGCCATTGCCTCTGACCCAATCATGTTGGTGTCTGACTCAACCCACATTCCACCAACCGGAATGAATCTTCCGTCGGCGACGCGCTTCTTGATGCCACTAAAGACCTGCGGATAAAACTGCTTCATCCAAGAAAACTGCTGCGCAGACGAGCAGGCAAAGGTGAACGAGGGGTCTCTATCCATGAGATCGAGAACGTTTGAGAAAGTGCGCGCACACTTGCGAATCGTCTCGCGAACCGGCCAGAGCCAGGCCGAATCGATGTGCGCGTGGCCAACAGCAAAGACCTGGTGCGAGCTGGCGTTTGCCGGCTTAGCCAAAAGAGGCCGCAGAATTTCGCGAGCTTTTGTCGCCGCCGAAGCAGCCTCGTCGATCTCGCAAAGGTCAACAACAGACTCGAGGGCTAGAAGAATCTCACTGCGACGAGGCGCATCTGCACTCAGATGCTTCATGAGCCCGCGAAGGGTGATGATGTCTTGGTGCAAATTCCAGACAGCTGAGTCAAGAACTGCTGCGTGCATTTGGGTCACTCGGTAGAGATGAACCCGAGGAGCAGTTGCCTTGTCGCCGAGTGGCGTCGCCTTGAAACTCCACGCCCCGGCAACGTTGGCGTTCGAAGCTGCCTCAATATAAAAGTCGATTTTGTTCGACTTCTTGGTGTCGACAGAAATCCAGCGGTTGAACGGCTCTATCGCCTTGATGATTTTGCCGCTCGGGTCATAGGCAAGACCCTCGGCCTGAAAGCCGGGCTGGTGGTCGCCAAGATTGCGATCCCACTGCGGATACTGAACTGGAACGCTTGAACCTGAACCTTCGAACCCCAGGTCGACCAAAATCTCAATTTGCAGGTCTTGCCCAACCCATTGCGACGGAACCTCGCCAGTGACGTGAAACCAGGTTGTGCCCCAAGGCAAACCCCAGGTTTGCCCGATGTTGAAATCTGAAAAGGTCTGTGCGGTTGCGTGCTCGAAAGAGACCGGTTCACCCGGGGCTTCCCACGAAGTTACGGTCAGAGGCGATGTTTCTGAATAGAGCGATGGAAGCAGGGACTCAACCATGAAACGATTGAGCCGCGCTTCAATCATTCGTTCGTTCTTGAACATGGATTCCCCTTCAAATCATCAGTTCATTATAGAAAAAGCCCGCCATTGCTGGCGGGCTGTTTCTCACATGGGATGTTGCAGATGGTGGAGATGGGGGGAATTGAACCCCCGTCCAATGCAATGATCATGGCACT
The DNA here is from genome assembly GCA_903831585.1 of uncultured Micrococcales bacterium. GTDB lineage: Bacteria > Actinomycetota > Actinomycetes > Actinomycetales > Microbacteriaceae > Rhodoluna. Next base: position 6,581 of record CAIKYE010000156.1, read on the forward strand.
TCTACGGGTGTATCTTCAATAAGGTTCTACTCGGCCCCGGCGCTAGCTTGAAGCGACATATCCGACAGGCCCAGCCATAGTTAAAGTCCCGAGTGCCCCTACGACATAAACACTCAGCGAGATTTCTAAATGACGCCAGGCTCTAAAACGAAATCAGATTTAGGCTGACGGACTTCAGGCTAGCTTATGCAGCTAGGGCGAAGTCGGTGCGGTTTGATTTGGCACCTATAGTTTGCAGCGGACATTAACGAGTTGACGCTACATTCTCGACCCGCTTCTTCCATTCAAAAATGCAATGTCGAAACCGATCATCCCCATGTTTAGTTATCAAACCTCTTTCGAGGCTCTATAAGAGTAAACCCTGGCGCCGACATTCGCCAGAGCCAGGGGCTGTGAAAAGACTGCGAGCTGGGTCGCAGTTACCAGTCTTTGCCCTTGGTCGACATCGCACGATCGGCCTCGCGCTTATCCTGCTGCTCCTTCAGGGCCTGCCGCTTGTCATATTCTTTCTTGCCTCGGGCAAGAGCGATTTCGACTTTGGCGTAGCCGTCTTTGAAGTAGAGCGAGAGGGGCACGAGGGTGTAGCCGCTCTCTTTGATTTTGCCGGCCAGCTTGTTGATTTCGACGCGGTTCATCAGCAGCTTGCGTCGGCGTCGAGTCGAGTGGTTGTTCCAGGTGCCCTGCGTGTACTCGGGAATGTGCACGTTCTCGAGATAAATCTGACCACCTTCGATTGAGGCGAATCCATCGATTAGAGACGCGCGACCGGCACGCAACGACTTCACTTCGGTTCCACTGAGCACGATTCCGGCTTCGTAGACATCTTCTATGTGATAGTCGTGGCGCGCTTTGCGGTTGCTGGCAACCACTTTTTGTCCACGTTCTCTA
>CAIKYE010000157.1 GCA_903831585.1 uncultured Micrococcales bacterium
ACTCCTCATCGCGAATTCTTCAGCAAGCGACCGACTCGGCGAGATCGGCACACGCTGAACGTCGCCGTCTATTCGACATGCTCAACAAACTAAAGCAAGTTAGCGCGGCACCACCCAAACTGGATGATCTCGAGTCACTCGTAATTGCTTACAGAGAATTGGGTTTCAACATGACCCTGCGTCACGAGGGTCCGCGCTTTGAACTTAGCGAAGGTTCAGAGCTGGCGATTTATCGAATAGCGTTCGATGCTCTTGAAAACGTGCGTAAGCACACCCCGGCCTCAACCGACGTGACAATTGACTTCTCTTGGACCAACGAGGGCATGCAATTGCTGGTCAAAGACAACGGCACTGAAGTCGCCAATCGTGCACTCGATCTGAAATCGCTCGCTTACACCGTCGAAGAGGATCGCAAGGCGCTAACCGAGACGATTCGTGGCGCGGGCATAACTTCGATGAGTGAGCGGGCTGCGCTCTATCAAGGCTCCGTGGAAGCCACCCGGGTGCCCGGTGTCGGTTTCACGATCTCTGCCATTTTCCCCAAGCTTCGAGATCTGTCATTTGAGTAGTTTTCGAATCGCGTTGATTGATGGCGATGCCGCCATTCGTGCCGGACGTCGCCTTCTTATTGACAGTCAAGACGACATGCGAGTCGTTTACGAAGAGTCAGCTGCGATGAAGGCCCTCGAAACGGTTCCCGAGCTTCTGGTCGATGTCATCGTGATCGACCATCGATTGCAGGGCATGGATGGGGTATCTCTTGCCAAGGAGTTAGTTGCGCGAATCAGCTCTCAGTCTCAAAGCGTTCCAGCCGTGGTTATCACCGGCAGCTACTACACCTTTGAGTTGTTGATGGCCAGCATTCGCGCCGGTGCCACCGAGTTGGTGACCCAGGATTCTGCCGCTTCCGAGCTTCTCCAAGCTATACGCAAGTCGCGTAGAAACCTGCTCGATATAAAAATCAAACCGTTTTTAGAGTTTCTTGATTCAAATGAATATGCTCCGGTGGTTGACCCAAATTTTCTTATGACCATTGCGCAACTCAGTTCAGAACAACGCGAACTAGTTGATTCTCTTGCCCTCGGACACGACCTCGACCAGCTTGCTCGTAATCTCGAGCTAACCCGAACTAGAGTTCGGGAGCTGCTTGAAGAATGCATGCGAGCGTTTGGTTGTGCCACTATTGAGCAGTTATATCTGCTGATCAGGGATTCGAGTAAAAGTGGCTAGATCTCAAGTTGAGACGATGTCTCTCGGTGTGGGGATCGCAACCGGGCTATATGGCATCTCATTTGGTGCCCTGGCTGTCGCTGCCGGACTCGAAATCTGGCAAGCCCAACTGCTGAGCATTCTGATGTTTAGCGGCGGTTCGCAGTTCGCCTTCATCGGTGTCGTGGCCAGCGGAGGCCTAGCCTCTCTGCCAGCCGCGATTGCTTCAGCCTGGCTCTTGGGAATTCGCAACGGTTTTTATGCGCTGCAGATGAAGCCGCTTCTAGGTGTGCTGGGCTGGAAGACTCCAATTGCCGCGCAACTTAACATTGACGAAACCACTGGTGTTGCAACCGCACAGTCGAATCTTGCAGACACCCGAAAGGGTTTCTGGCTAACCGGAGTATCGGTTTTCGTTTTCTGGAATCTGCTGACATTTGCCGGAGCACTTTTGGGGGAGTCGATTGGTGATCCGAGTGCTTACGGCCTAGACGCCGCAGCGGCAGCAGCCTTTCTCGGTTTGCTATGGCCGCGATTGCGAGCGCTCCAACCAATAGCGGTAGCGGTTGCTGCGGGCGTTATTGCCGTTGTGCTTTCTCCATTGCTTCCGGCTGGTCTGCCAATTTTGATTGCTGCGCTTGCTGCAGTTGTCGTCGGAGGATTCAACATCTTTGCGGCAAAGCCCCTGGACGAAGGAGTTGAAAAGTGACGCTCACTCTTGCGATTTTGATAGCTTCGGCAGCCGTCTACTCATGGAAGTTTCTTGGCTACTTAGTTCCAGCCCGTTTTCTCGAGCGCCCGGTTGTTTCAAGAACCGCTAGCTTGCTCACAGTGGCTTTGCTCGCTGCGCTTTTAGCAACGCAGGCATTCACGACTCAATCTGAGGTGCGCTTCGATGGCCGAATCATCGCGCTTCTGGTTGCCGCCGCTTTGTTGAAATTTAGAGCACCATTCTTAATTGTGGTTATTGCTGCGGCCGTTGTTGCTGCGCTGTTGCGAACACTAGGCATCTAAGTCGTCGACGCCTGGCATCCACGTAATTCCGTCTCGACCCCAGTTTTCCTCAGCAACAATCTCTGCGACTTCGGTCTTGTATTCGTCAATTAGCCGATCAACATAAAGCAGGCCGTCGAGGTGGTCGAATTCGTGCTGAAAGATGCGAGCAAACCATCCTTTTGCTTCGATGTGCACCGGGTTTTGGTCAAGATCGAGACCGGTCAAGATTGCCTCGTCGGCCCTCTTTAGACCGAATCTGTAACCCGGAAAGCTTAGGCAGCCTTCGCTCTCATCTTCGTCGTCAGGTTTTTCGGTGCCTATCGAACCGAGTTCGAGAACCGGATTGATCACAACGCCGCGCTTGTGGGTGCCATCGTCTTCGGTCCAGTTATAGGTGAATAGTC
>CAIKYE010000158.1 GCA_903831585.1 uncultured Micrococcales bacterium
AAGACGGTCGAAGTTGGAAAACAAACTGCCGCCTTGTTTCGTATCGGCCCTTTTGCAACTCGCGAAGAGGCGAGCCGCGCTCTAGAGACAATCGAGCAGAGAACTCAAGCCTGGCAACGCGAAGAAGAAGATCGCGACTAATCGCTAAAAGACTCGTCTGCGTTGGGAAAACTGCCACTTTCCACATCGGCAGCATAGTTTTTCGCGGCGTTCAACAAATCGTCTCGAAGACTCATGTATTCGCGAACGAAACGTCTTGGTTTTCCGCCGCTCAGACCCGCGAAATCAGTCCAGACCAGAATCTGGCCGTCCGTCTCGCTTCCCGCTCCAATTCCTATCGTGGGAATCTGCAGCTGCTTTGTGATTCGCTCTGCTAGATCTGCGGGAACCAACTCGAGAACCACAGCAAATGCGCCCGCTTCTTGCACGGCAAGAGCCTCAGCCAAAACCTCATCGGCTGCATCTCCGCGACCCTGAATCTTGAAGCCACCAAGCGCGTGAACACTTTGCGGTGTGAAGCCGATGTGACCCATAACCGGAATGCCTGACTCGACCAGTTTGGCGATTTGCTTAGAACTGCGTTTTCCACCCTCCAGCTTTACCGCTGCAGCACCCGTTTGCTTCATGATCTTTAGGGCGTTGGCGAGTGCGTCGTCGGCAGAAGTTTCATAACTACCAAAAGGCATGTCGACAACAACGAGGGCAGATTTCGCGGCTCCGGCTACGGCCCTGGCCAGGGGAATGATTTCGTCGACGGTAATGGCGAGCACGCTCTCGTGGCCGAGCGCGTTTTCAGCTGCAGAGTCGCCAACCAGCAAAACATTAATTCCCGCCTCATCGAAAATGGCGGCGGTGTTTTGATCATAAGAAGTCAGGCACGAGAACTTGCGGCCAGAATTCTTGAATTCTTGCAGGTGCGAGACTCTTGCAATCTTTGCCATCTAGTTAGCTCTCTTCCAGGCATCTACTTCGATCTCGACGAGCATCTTTGGGTTTATGAACTTGATTCCAGCAAGCATGGTGGCTGCGGGACGAATCTCGCCAAAGATTTCACCGTGGGCCTTACCAACGGCATCCATGTCTTCGGCGTTGCTCAGGTAGATGCGGCTGCGAACTACGTCACTCAAGGAATAGCCAACTTGAGCCAGGGCAGAAGCGATGACATTTTCGAGGGTAACTTTGGTTTGACCATAGGCATCACCCTCTTGCTGCAAGACACCATCGACGGTGGCGGTTGAACCTGAAACGTGAACGTATTCGCCGGCCACGGTGGCACGCGAATAACCGATGACCGATTCCCAGGGCCCTCCGCTTGAAATTAGTTTGTCAGCAGCCATAATTTCCTACCTGTACCTATTCGTAATCGGCAGACGCCTGTCTCGGCCGAAGGCCATGCCGGTGATCTTTGGTCCGATAGCACCCTGACGACGCTTCCATTCGGCCCGATCGACCAGCCCAACGATTTTGTCGACAACGGCAGCATCGAACCCCATGGCCTTGATTTGGTCACGACCAAGTTTTTGTTCGATGTATGCATCGAGAATCTCATCCAAGATTGAATAATCGGGCAGGCTGTCTTGATCAACCTGGCCAGGGCGCAATTCGGCTGATGGTGGTTTCAAAATGCTGTTCTCTGGGATGGGCTGCCCTTGTCCCTTCTGAGTTGCAAACTCGTTTCTCCACTTGGCAAGTTGCCAGACCAGGGTCTTGGCAACGTCTTTGAGTGGGGCGAACCCACCTACTGAATCGCCATAAATGGTGCTGTAACCAACGGCAAGCTCAGACTTATTGCCCGTAGTCAGCACCAGATGGCCCTCTTGATTACTGAGCGACATCAAAATTGTGCCGCGCACCCTTGCCTGAAGATTTTCTGCGGCAATGTCCTTGAGTTTCAGTTGCTTCTCTAAATCCTTCACAGCCGACCTAATTGCTTCGGTTCGAATGTTGATTCCGAGTCGCTTCGCCAGGTCAAAAGCGTCTGATTTTGAGTGATCGCTCGAGTGTTTGCTTGGCATCGATACCCCAAAGACTCGGTGAGAGCCCAGGGCGTCAACCGCAAGAGCAGCGCAGACCGCAGAATCTATTCCACCGCTTAGTCCGAGAATCACCGATTTGAAATTGTTTTTGTTCACATAGTCGCGAAGACCGAGCACGAGAGCGTTCCAAATCTGCCAGTTGTCGTCAAGTTTGTGCGTTGCTAACTCGCTTGCAGCAACAACGCTGGTTTTGCTCTCGATGTCAAAAAGCAGCAGGTCTTCTTCGAACTGTTTGCCGCGTCCAATCAGTTTCTGATTGGCATCGACCATTAGCGAGTCACCGTCGAAAACCAGATCGTCTTGCCCGCCAACTAGATTCACATAGGCAACGGCAACGTTCTGCTTCTGGGCAAGATTCTTTACAAGTTCAACTCGACGATCATCCTTGTCTATTTCAAAGGGAGACCCATTGAGTACAAGTGCTACGTCTGACTTCTCTTCACGGAGTTTGGCCACTGGGCCACCCTCTTGCCAAATATCCTCGCAAATCAAAATCGAAAATTTCAATTCGCCTAGCTCAAAGCTAATCAACTGATCGCCAGGAATGAAGATTCGATACTCATCGAAAACCGAGTAATTCGGCAGGTGGTGCTTTGCGTACCCTGCCCAAACTTTTCCGTCGCGAATTATTACGGCCGCATTCTGAGCGATGGCCCATGGGCTGCGATGCTCCTTGGCAACTATTGCCGGTGTGCCGAGAACCACGACAACCTGGCCAAGCCCGCGTTCATTCAGTTCGATGGCAAACTGCTTGACAGCCTCGACGCTGTCGTTCAGAAAGCTTTCGCGGGTTGCGAGGTCTTCGATCGGATAGCCGGAGGCCATCATCTCTGGAAATACGACAAGAGCGGCCCCGCGCTCTGCCGCTGTCACGACTCGGTCGAGACAAATGCGCAAGTTGCCCTCAAGATCACCGACGATAGCGTTGGTTTGGGCTAGGGCAATGCGAATTGCGGGCATAACGACTAGCCTAATAGCAGGCAAAGAGAGGGTATTTCCATGGATAAACAGACAGATTTCGTGCTCAGAACAATTGAAGAGCGCGGCGTCAAGTTTGTGCGCCTGTGGTTCACCGATGTCGCAGGGACCCTAAAGTCGGTTGCCATCGCACCGGCTGAAGTCGAGGGGGCTTTCGCCGAAGGAATTGGTTTTGACGGCTCTGCAATTGAGGGGCTAGCCCGAACTTATGAGGCAGACATGCTTGCGGTTCCAGACCCAAGCACTTTTCAGATTCTTCCTTGGCGCGGCGAAATTGACCCAACGGCAAGAATGTTTTGCGACATTCAGACTCCGGATGGCCTTCCTGCAGCTGCTGATCCACGCAATGTTTTGCGCAGAGCTCTTGCCAAAGCGTCAGAAATGGGTTTCTCGTTCTACATTCACCCAGAAATTGAGTTCTATCTGCTGAAGTCATCTCAGTTCGGCGAAGAAGGTCCTATCCCGGTCGATAAGGCTGGATACTTCGACAACGTACCGGGCGGAACTGCTCAAGATTTCAGAAGACGAGCAGTTTCGATGCTTGAGCAGTTGGGCATTTCCGTCGAGTTCAGTCACCACGAGGGTGGCCCGGGTCAAAACGAAATCGATCTTCGCTATGCCGACGCCTTGACCATGGCCGATAACATCATGACCTTCAGAACCGTGATCAAAGAGGTCGCCATCGAGCAGGGCGTTTACGCCACATTCATGCCGAAACCATTCACCGAGCACCCCGGCTCTGGAATGCACACTCACATGTCTCTTTTCGAGGGAGACACAAATGCATTCTTCGACCCGAGCGGGCACTACCGCCTGAGCAAGACCGCAAAGCATTTCATTGCCGGACTTTTGCGACACGCACCCGAGATCACAGCCGTCACCAACCAGTACGTCAACTCTTACAAGCGTCTCTGGGGTGGCGGTGAGGCCCCGTCGTTCGTCTGCTGGGGTCACAACAACCGTTCGGCTCTAATCCGAGTTCCGCTCTATAAGCCGAACAAGGGAAACTCATCGCGAATCGAATATCGTGCGATCGACTCTGCGGCCAACCCATATCTGGCATACGCACTTCTTCTTTCTGCCGGCCTAAAGGGAATTGAAAACGAGTACGAACTGCCTGCAGAGACCGAAGACAACGTCTGGGCGCTTAGTGATTCAGAACGTCGCGCTATGGGTATTCAACCGTTGCCACAGTCTCTCGACCACGCAATTCGCAAGCTTGAAGAATCTGAGCTCGCTGCCGAGACTCTTGGCGAAGAGGTGTTCAGCTACGTGTTGGCAAACAAACGCCGTGAGTGGAGCGACTATCGCGCCCAGGTAACTCCGTTTGAGCTCAAGCAGAACCTCGAAGTTCTTTAGCAAGTCGCATGGCTGATTCGAGGTCGTCAAGCCTTTCCGAGCTAGCGAAGTATGGGTTTGCCGACCTGTCGTCTACTTTTCCGAAGCTAGAGCAGTTGGTGCGAGCCGTTGGCGATAACGGGCGATCTGCGCTTTCAAGCCTCGCCCTGTCTGCCAACCCAGATCAGGCTCTCAACTACCTACTTAATCTTGCTGATGTTGAACAATCGAAAATCAAGAAGCTTTTAGGGCGCCAAGACTCTGCCGATCGATTGTGTCGACTTTTGGGAGCTTCCGAGGCCATGGGCGACTTGATCATGAGGCATCCTGAGTTACTTGTCCACTTTGAAAAACAAGCGGAAACTTTGCGGTCTGCCGTTGAGTTGCGCGAGTTACTAGTTGGTTCTGTTTCGTCAGCGCTTGGCACTCATTTCGAAGCCCAGGAGGTTTGGTCGAAGCTCAGGCTTGCCTACCGGCGGGAGTTATTGCAAATTGCCATCTTCGACCTTGAGCAGAGTGATGCTGAGGCTGGCCTGCCAAAAGTCGCTGCCTCTCTCGCAGACCTGGCTGGCGCAGCGCTCGACGCGGCTATCGAAATAGCAAGAGCAGAACTGAAGTCGACAACAGAATTCGGAACCTTTTCAATTGACGAAATAGACGACACTCGCTTAGCGGTTATTGCCATGGGTAAATGTGGTGCGCGAGAACTCAACTACATCAGTGACGTCGACGTGATATTTGTTGCCGATTCAATCGGGCAACACGAAGATAACTCCAAAACGCTCGACATTGCCACCAGATTGGCTACTCGAATGATGCGCGCCATCGATGGCAATGCCAAAGAGCCAATGCTTTGGCAAGTCGATGCGAATCTGAGGCCAGAGGGAAAGAGCGGCGCACTGGTTCGAACTCTCGAGTCACACATTGCCTACTATGAGCGATGGGCACAAAGCTGGGAGTTCCAGGCCCTGCTCAAGGCAAGGCCGATAGCGGGCGACATGATGCTTGGGCAGGCATACGTCTCTGCCCTCGCTCCTAAGGTTTGGGCCTCGGCCGGGCGCGACGGGTTTGTCGAATCGGCTCAGAGAATGCGTGAGCGAGTAACCGAAAACATTAATGAGTCCGAGGTTGACGCGCAGATCAAACTGGGCCCTGGCGGCCTTCGCGACATCGAGTTCACGGTTCAGCTGTTGCAGCTGGTGCACGGTCGGTCTGATGAAACCCTGCGGCATCGGGACACTCTAGGAGCTATAGCGTCCTTGGCTGCTGGCGGCTACATCGGTCGTTCAGAAGCCGATTCATTCTCGAGGCACTATCGATTCTTGAGATTGCTCGAACATCGCATTCAGCTGAGCCAAATGCGCAGAACTCACCTGATGCCGTCTTCAGAGGTGGCGCGTCGAGCGCTCGCACGCAGTCTCTCGGTCAAGCAAACCACCGAGCAACTCATGAAGCGTTGGGAGGCTGTGAAGATCGAAGTTAGAGGTTTGCACCAACGAATCTTCTATAGACCGCTGCTGAGTGCTGTTGCCAAAATCGAAGACAGCGGCCTTGAACTCACCTCGACGCAGGCCCAGGACAGGCTCGCCGCAATCGGTTTTATCGACCCGAAGAGTGCCCTAACTCACATCGCCGCCCTAACCAGCGGTCTTTCGCGAAGATCTGCAATTCAAAGGCAACTTCTGCCGGTGCTTTTGCAGTGGTTCTCTGATGGCACAGATCCCGATTCTGCACTGCTGTCTTTCAGGCGGCTGAGTGAAGACCTGGGCGAGTCTCACTGGTATCTCAGGATGTTGCGAGATTCATCGGGAGCGGCCGAGAGAATGACCAAGGTCTTATCCAATAGCAAGCTCGCCACCGGGCTCTTCGAAAGAATTCCCGAAGGTGCTGCGTGGTTTGAAGATTCAGCTGAATTGCAGCCAGTTGACCGTGAGGCATTACGTGCCGAACTGCAATCGATCGCGGATCGACATGAAGACATCGAAACGGCTGCTTCTTCAATTAGACAGGTTAGAAGACGCGAGACGCTAAGAATCGCAATGGGCGCGGTGTTGGGTGAATTGAACATTCATCAGGTCAGTGCGGCCCTTTCAGAGCTAGCCGAACTTTATCTGCAGGCGATGCTCGCAGCGATTCAAGCGACAGATGAATTTGTAGCAAACAGCGATGGCCTTGATTTTGCCATTATCGCGATGGGTCGTTTTGGAGGCGAAGAGTTGGGTTTCGGTTCAGACGCCGACATCATGTATGTCTACGATGCGAACGCAGACCAGACCGAGGCGCAGAAAAACGTCGAGCTCATGGTTTCGCGGCTCAAGGCTTTGACGGCCGATAACGTGCTCGAATTTGAGATCGACATCGACCTGCGCCCCGAGGGTAAGAACGGGGCCGTTGCTAGGTCGATTGAGTCATACGAGAGCTATTACGAGCGCTGGGCAAACACCTGGGAAGCTCAAGCTCTGCTAAGGGCTCGAGTCATAGCCGGCTCAGAGTCTCTGCGACAACGATTCACGGCTCTCATCGACCGATACCGCTATCCGGCTCAGCTCGAGGCCGGCGCCATCATTGAGATTCGCCGCATCAAAGCTAGGGTCGAGAGCGAGCGATTGCCTCAGGGTGCCGATGCAAAGCGGCACCTCAAACTGGGCCGAGGTTCACTAAGTGACGTTGAGTGGCTTGTGCAACTCTTCCAACTTCGTTTTGGCGATAAGCACCCGCAAATTAGAACACCGAGAACACTCGACGCACTAAATGCGATGGTCGATG
>CAIKYE010000159.1 GCA_903831585.1 uncultured Micrococcales bacterium
CAAAGTGCGATTGCGATGATGAATACACCTGGCCACCAGAACAGCCATGGCGCTACGGTAAAGACGTCTTGGTAGCGGCTGATCAATAGACCAAGCGAAACGTCTGGAGCTCTAACTCCAAAACCCAAGAAGCTAAGTGCAGATTCGGTCAGAATCGCACCCGACATGAGCAGGGTTCCAGAGACGATGATGACACCGACAGCATTCGGCAAAATGTGCTTGAAGATGATTCGCCTGTTCGAAGCGCCTGCAACGCGGGCTGCGTCAACAAACTCTCGCTCACGAAGAGACAAGAATTCTGTTCGCACGAACCGGGCTAAGCCCATCCAGGCAAACAAGCCCAACATCACCGCCAGCGGCACGACTCCCAAGTTACCGAACCTGAAGCCAATCACCGCCCCGATGATAAGAGTGGGCATGACCAAGAACATGTCTGTGAGGCGCATCAATACGGCATCCACGATGCCGCCGAAGAAGCCAGCGATGGCTCCGACTACGGTGCCAATAGCGACACCCATCAGACCAACGATGAGCATCACCATGATCGACTGCTCGGCTCCTCGAAGCACTAGACCGAAGTAGTCGGTTCCTACGGTATCCATGCCCAGCGGGTGAGCACCAATCTGCATGCCGGTTCCGTCGATGAACTCAGGTATAAGGTCAAGAGTTGGGCAACCCGGGATACCGTTTGCGCACATGCTCGCAACCGCACCCTCAGGGTCAATCTGATCGATCTGGTAAGGCCACCAGCCCTGAACCGTGACCTTGTTCTCGCTATCGCCCAGGTGAATACCCGAGCCGCTGTAGGAGAACAGAATGATAAAAATGAGCACAATGAGCGAAGACATTGCGGCCTTGTGGCGCACGAAGCGCCTCAAGATGATTTGACCTTGGCTTAAGCCCTCGGTCTCACGAAGCGCAATCTCGTTTTCGTTCTTCTCGACAGACTTTTCGCTGTTATCTCTAGTTGCCATTTGCTTACTTTCTTAGTCGAATTCGTGGATCAACAACACCGTAGAGAAGGTCAGAAGCCAGATTGGCCATGACGGTCAACGTTGCACCGATGATGAACACTCCCATGAACAAGTTCTGGTCGTATGAGTTAATTGCCTGGTTGAAGAGCGACCCCATGCCTTTCCAAGCAAAGACGCTCTCGGTAATAATTGCGCCACCGATAACGCCGGCAAAGTCATTCACCAGGATTGTGGTCAGTGGCAACATGGCATTTCTTAGTCCGTGGCGCACGATGACAGTGCGCTCGTTCAAGCCTTTAGCTCGGGCCGTGCGAATGTAATCCATGTTCATAACTTCAAGCAGGCTGCCTCGAGAGAATCGGACATAGCCGGCGAATGAAATCAGGGTCAGGGCAACCGTAGGAAGAATGAGGTGCATTATGTCGTCGAGACCGTTGATCCAGAAGTTTGATTGCTGTTCTTCAGTGAGCAGGTCATTGCTCTGGCCAAGCGTTGGCACTGGGCGCTGATAAACCGCGTCCGAGTTCATGTATGAATTGAACTCTCTCATGAAACGGTCAAGAACAATCGGCAGGGTTGCCAGAAGAGCGGTGATGATGCCTGTTCGAATATTGACTCGACGGTCCACATTGGCCACGAAGAAACCAACCATCGCAGAAAGACCGATGGTTAAGGCAAACACCGCAAGCACCGTCAAGAAATTGGCTTCGTCATTTAGAAGACCCTGAAGCGGAAAATAGCTTGCCGTCACGATAGTGGCCGAAGCCAAAGCTGTAATAAGTGAAGGCCGGTTATCTAGGCCTGTCGAAACATGAGTCACCAGTGCAGCAAACGCGAATGCAAAAACTCCAACGCCGATGATTCCTATGCCTGGATCGATGAACCATGAGGTCACGCTCAGATACTGCAACAAAGCTCCGAACCCAAGCGAGACTCCGATGAAGACCATCCAAAAGCGGCGGCGGTTGCCCGCCATGATTCCTGCCATGATAAATCCGGCAACCAGGCTGAATGAAATCAGGAATCCCAGAGGTATTTCGGGTTTTGCCAAGAAATCGTTGAACCCGATAGCCATGTACTCCTTGAGCAAAACTGCAACCCAGAAAATAGGTAGCGAGAAAAGCAAGAACGAGATAAAAGTCATCACATAGTCAAAGCGGCTGTACTGACGAATCGCGGTGACCATACCGATTGTGATTCCGAGCACGATTGCCAGAATCGTTGCTGCGATGACCAATCTGAATGTCACTGGAATTGCTAATTCAATTGCCTCGATGACAGAGATACCAGTTCGGGTTTGGCCAAGATCAAACTGTCCCCAAAGACCAGCCAGAACTCCCCTGAACCAGATGAAGTATCGAAGCGGTGGTGGAACATCTAGATTCAGACTTCGAATCAGACTTGTCTTTAGGTATTCTGCGTTTTCTTCAGTGCTCTCAGCGAGACCAGCAAGAGGATCAGAAGAAATGGCCTGAAGGTTGTAGGCGATGTAGCTCGCACCGAAAATGATGAGAAGCATCATGCTGAATCGTCTGGTTAAGTAAGCAAACAAAATGTCAACCTTGCCGCGGCAGCTCTGCCGCACTAGAACTCGTGTTCATTTGAGTGAACTTAGAAAAGTTTAGATGATGTTCAACAACTCGACACCCAAATATAAGAAAAAGGGGGCACCCGATTTCTCGGATGCCCCCTTCGGATTCCTAAGGGTTTTTAGGCCTTAGTAGCTCCACTCCCAGAAGTTCCAAACTATCTGTGGGCTCAGCGGTGCAGGCTTTATGCCCTTTAGCGCCTTTGACCAAGCAGTTACAGAAACGTTCTGGTACAGAGATAGACCATAGGCGTTAGCCATGATGATCTTGTCTGCCTTTAGGCGCTCTGCGTTAACCTGTGCAGCGGTTAGGTAGTTGCTCTGGAGGTTGCTCATGATTTTGTCGAGTTCAGGTGTTCCCCAACCCCATGAGTTGTTTCCACCGTCGGTCTTGTAGATCGCCGTGGCAGTAGCCTGACTAATGCTGGTTAGGCCAAACGCAAATAGCGTTAGGTCATAATCAGAACTCTTCATCTTGGCAGGGAAGTCCGAAACACCGGTGTTGTCAATGTTGAATCCGGCCTTCTTTGCTTCTGCCTTGACTAGCTGTGAGGTGCTCACGCGCAAGCCGCTGGTGTTGGCGAACCACATCTTGACATCCACAACCGAGTTGGTCGCCGATGCAGTCGGGTAGTACTTCTTCACAAGGGCAAGAGCCTTAGCTGTGCGCTCTTCCTGGGTTCCAGTTGTGTATAGCGAAACACCTGAGCTCTTGGTCACGAATGTGTGAGTCGGGCTACCGGTGAATCCAAAGTGGGTATCCATGGTCTGCGCGTCAGCCTTTAGTGGCTTGATGAAGGTTGACAGGATCTGCTCGCGAGGAATTGACAACAACATAGCAGTTCTCAAGTCAATTGCCTTCTGGCTTGATCCCGCGAAAGGTCCTGTGTAAGGCGCGGTCTCACCAAATGCAGTGCCAGTTCTGATACCCATGTGTGAGTAAACGCCAGATGGCTTTGACTCAACAGTTACCGAACGAATTCCGTCAAGAAGAGCCTTGGCCGCAGTCGTAGGGTTTGAGTTCTGGTAGATGTCGATGTCACCATTACGAAGAGCTGCAACTGCAGCGGTGTCGTTGCTGATGGTCTTGATCTGAACTGTCTTGATTGGGTTGGTGGTCTTCATCGCTGGGCCCGAGTTGTAAAGAGGGTTGCGAACCAAGATCATTGTGCTGTCTGCAACTGCAGACTGAACAATGAATCCACCGTTGCTGATTAGCAATAGCTTGTTGGTGTTTGAGTCAATGGTGCGAATGTTGTACGCGTTGGTCCAGACATCACCCATCTTCTTTAGCGAAGCAGTGTTCTTCGAAGTGAACGCTGACAAGAACTTGGCCTTCGCAGCGTTGTTGACTGAAGCTGACTGAAGACCCTTCTTGCCATCTGCCAATAGCGACAGTGCGTGCACTGGGCTTGGGCCAGGAGCCAAAAGCTCCCAGTCTGGAAGAGGCTTGCCGAAGCGAACGGTTACAGACAACTTGTCAGCGCTGAGTGTTGGTAGACCAACCACGTTTTCGCCGTAAGCGCCACCGTAACCAACGCTGTCAAAGGTTGGCTTCTTGTCCGCGTCTGATGGGTCACCCAATCCGGCTGTCGTTGAATACTCGTTCGAGGCAACTACGTGGCTCAAAAGAAGGTCAACACCGTTGATTGGAGTACCGTCTGACCAAACGCGACCAGGCTTGACGGTGTAAGTGATTCGGAAGTCAGTAGGCGTGTTCTTGGTCACAGCCATGGTGCCGAATGTGGTGTTACGAACCAGCTTTGGTCCGTTGTCGTAATAGATGAAGCCCATGCCGGTTAGTGATCCCACAGTTCCGTTATAGACAGTGTTTCCATCGTTGGTTCCACTGTTAAGAGATGTAATCTCACCAGCTGAGTGAAGAATGACTGTCGAACGTGTAGCTGCGCCTGCAGGAGCTATCGCAACGGCTGATAGGCCGGCAACAGTTAGAGCAGAGGCGGCAACAATTCCAACAGCACGCGCAATGCGATTTGCTTTCATGTTGTTTCTCCTTGTTGAGTCGGATCTGCTGCCTCTTACCCTGGGCTCTAGAACCCATAACAAGGAGTGCGTGGCAGCAGAGCCTTGGGTAAAAACAAGACTAGGCGAAAACAGAAGGTAAACAAACCAAAAACATTGAGAATTACACCTCTTTACATTTCCGTTACAAACCGCCGTTTGAGCCACAATTACGGCTGATAGCCTGAAAACATGCCCAACTCAGCCCCGACTCTTATCTATGACGACGACTGTGGCTTCTGCAATCGCTCCCTGGCCTGGGGGCGGAGGCACCTCACGGCCTTTCCCCGAGCTATCCCATCCAGTTCGGCTGAGGCAAAAACAAGCGGTCTTTCAAAGAAGCAACTTGATGAGTCGATCTGGATTATTGGCATCGAAAGACCACTGGGTGCAGACAAGGCAGCGGCCTTCATCTTGAAACTTCAACCGAATGTTCTCTGGCGTGCGCTCGGCTTTGCCATGTCGGTTTGGCCGTTTTCGGTTCTTGCTCGGGTTTGTTATTTTTGGGTCGCAAAGAATCGAGGCAAGTGGTGATCAACGATCTGTTTGCAATCGGATTCTTCGCCGGCCTTGCCCTTGCGATTCCAGTTGGCCCGATGGCCATAATGCTTATCAATACGACACTTGAAAAAGGTTGGCGCACGGGAGTCGCCGGCGCGAGCGCACTGGCCACGGTTGACTTTTTGTATGCGCTTACAGTGTTTCTTCTCGGGCACGCAATCTCTTCGTTCTTCGCAATATGGGGTCAGCTTCTAAGTTTGCTTGGGGCAGCCGTTTTGCTTTTTCTCGGAGTCACCACGCTTCTGCGAAATCTGCGCTTGATCAGGCATGCTGGAACAGATGTCACCGAATCAAAATATGCAAGCACTCCAGTCAAAACCTTTTTCCTATTCGCCGGCGCAACAATTTTGAATCCGCCAACCGCGCTCTACTTCTTGGGAATCGCCCCTAGCGTTGCACAGGTTGAAACAGACAACTTCTTGATTAGCGCCCTAGTTTTTGCCCTCGGAGTTTTTGTCGGTTCAATTATTTGGCAGCAGACCTTAGCGCTCGCAGGCACAACCCTAAGAAAGTTTGCCCAGAATAGGGTGCGAATCTTCTTCGGCCTACTCGGTGGAACTTTGATTATCGCCCTTGCCGTAGCGCTCGCAATCAGGGCAATCTAAAAATGAAAAAGTTGCTTAGAGCAGAGATTGCGATAGTTCTTGCCCTGAGCCTGGGCACCTCGGCCCTCTATTCGATTCTGAAATTTGCCGAAGCTATTCTCTCGCCTAAGGGAATCGGCGGAACTCAAACCAACCTCAACCCGGCGCAGGCTCGCGCAGAATTCTTCGATTTCAGCTATCAGCTGCTCGGCATCCTGTTTGCCTTAGCGCCAGCGGTTTTGGCGCTTTACCTGCTTCGTCGCGAAAACGATAAAGCCTTCACCGAGATTGGCATCTGGCCCGTCACTCTCAAGAGCGACTTGTTCAAGGGGTTGGCACTCGCTGCGGCAATAGGCATTCCCGGGCTCGCGCTCTATGCCGCTGCCCGTCTACTGGGCTTAGCCGCCCAAGTCGTGCCGGCTGAGCTCGCGGGTTACTGGTGGACGGTGCCGATGCTGTTGCTCTCGGCAGCCAGGGCCGCCATCCAAGAAGAAGTGATCATGGTTGCATACCTCTATAAGAGGTTCGATCAACTCGGCATCAAGTTTGCACACCAGCAGTTGATTAGCGCATCGATTAGAGCGCTCTACCACTCTTACCAGGGCTTCGCCGGGATAGTGGGCAACTTCGTGATGGGTCTGATCTTCGGCTGGGCCTACCGCAAGTGGGGTCGGGTGATGCCTTTGATCGTGGCGCATTTCATATTGGATGCGGTGAGTTTCGTGGGTTACGCCCTGTTAGCGAAACAGTTGGCAACTCTCGGCGGCGTGTTCTAAGCCAACCCTCACCGCTCTGCTAGATTTAGCGAACAGCGAAAGCTGTAGTTCTAGTTTGACCTCAGGGGAAATCGGTGAAAATCCGATGCTGACCCGCAGCCGTAAGTCTTTTTTAGATAAGTCGGAATGCCTGAGCAAAAACGAAGACTCCAAATAACCGTCGAGGAATACGGGTGGAGTCGAACAGCCCTATTCGGGCGTTCGCCTTCGCGCTCAGTTCTCGCTCACGCGAAAGGTTTCAAATGTTTGAAACTAAAACTGGGTTGCGCTCAATCGCAACACTAATCACCATTGCCGCAATAACTTTTGCGTCAAGCATCACACCCGCTGCTGCTGAAGTTCAGCACGCCAACACGGTTCGCTTCATCGCGAGCAAATTCGTAAACAAGCAATATGTCGAGGGCTTTACCGCAGGTAAACCCGACTTCGGTTTCACTATCGAAGCGCTGCTTCAGCTTCGCGCAGCCGGCCAAACTGCGAACAGCTTCAAACCCGCGGTTGATTTCAACCTGCGCTCAGCTGCTAACGCTGGCACCTCAACCAAGGTCGGTTTGCTTTATGTCGACAAGAAGTTTCAGACCGGTCGCGGCGGAATGTTCCTGGTGGCAAGCAAAGCCTTCGCGTTGCCCAAGTCAACACTGAGCAACTCTGTGTTGAACTCGGTCAAGGCCTCGGTCAACAAAACCGGAGAAATCGTTGACGCCAACGGAAACACCTTTATCTATGGCTGGACAGTCTTGGGTCTCAAGGCTTTTGGCGAAACCAAACTGGCAAACCTAGTGGCAACCAAGTTGGCAACCCTGGCAAGGCCAGACGGTGGTTTCGGAACTGACCTGACTGGCGACACCATGACCAGCGGATCAGACGCAACGGGTATGGCGCTAATGGCCTTCGCTTCAGTGGCGAAGTCGGCCACCGCGGCACAAGAGAAGGTCAAGTCGACGGCAAGCACCAAAGCCGTGACCTGGCTCACTAAGACCGCTCTGGTCACAGACCACTTCGAAGCCTGGGGCGAAGTTGATGTTAACGGCACCGCTTATGCCGCCATGGGCCTAGCGGCTGCCGGGCAGAAGAACGCAGCGGTTCAAAAGTGGCTGATCACGAGAATTGCCCCGACGGGTGGATTGGTTTCGGCCTATTCATCGGGTGCCGCAGATATTTTTGCCTCGGCTCAGGGTTACATCGCGTTGCTCGGTTCGAGTTACGTCTCGCTGATCAAGTAGTCAAATGAAAATCTCGCTTCGAACGGTGCTGATTGCGCTGGTGGTTCTCGTAGCCGCCGGTGGCGTGATCAGCACCGTTCCTGGCGACCAAAAGTCAGACGGAACGCAGAACGAAGTGCTGGAGCGTCAATGTTCTGGCGAAGACGGCGTTTCTTTGGTTGTCGACTTCGGCACTTCAAGCGGCAAGAACATTGCTGAATTCTGTGTCAAAAACTTTGAAGCAACCGGATGGGATCTCTTGGCTGCCGCAGGCCTGAATGCTCAGGGCACCAGCGAGTATCCAACCGGCTTCGTTTGCCGACTAGACAACTGGCCCAGCGAGGCAGATCAGCCCTGCACAAAAACACCAACCAACGCGCAGGGAACTTGGGCCTACTTCAATGCAAAGACAAATGCGTGGCA
>CAIKYE010000160.1 GCA_903831585.1 uncultured Micrococcales bacterium
AGCTTCCAGTTAACCGAACCATCGCTGCTGGCCATTTGGCTGAGGGCAGCGCGCAACTGGGCCATCAGGGCCGCCATCTGAGCCGGGTCGTTAGAAAGACCAGCTGCCTGGGCCAATTTCTCGACATCCATGCCCTGGGCGCCCTTTTCCAAAAACTCGCGCATGAACGCCTCGAAGTCTTCGGGGGTGCCGTTGCTGCCATCTTCAGTCATGTCTTCTCCTGTGAATAACGCTAATAGGGTTAAGGGGTGCCAAGACGACTTTTTGCCAAGGGCAGAATCGCCAGACGACCAGAATCTAAACGTTCCGTCGTAGGCACCGCCCTTCTAGTCGTATTTTCTCTCGGATTAGTGGGGCTCAGCTATTTCGAGGCCCCCTACGTGATCGAGCGTCCGGGGCCAGTCGTAAATGTGCTTGGTGATTACGACGACAAGCCGGTGATTGCAATCTCAGGTGCGAAGACTTTCAAAACCACGGGTGAACTTGGCCTGCTCTCGGTGAGCATTGTCGGCAGCCCAGAACAAACTCCCGATTGGCTCGAACTTTTCTGGGCTTGGATAGATCCGGCTCAGGCGATTCTGCCGGTTGAAGCCGTGTATCCGAAAGACATGACAGAAGCGCAAATCGAAGCCGAGAGCACGGCGATGATGGAAGAGTCGCAACAAGATTCGGTAGCGGTTGCGCTGCTAAAGCTTGGCTACGTGGTGCCTTCAAAGATTTATGTGAGCGAAGTTTCAAAAAACAAACCGTCTTCGGGAAAATTGATTGCCGGTGACTTCGTGCTGTCTGTCAACGGTGTGAAGCCGCAATCGATTGAGAATCTTCGAGAACTCATCAACAAGTACGACTCAAAGACCGCGCTGACTGTGAAGGTTTTGCGCGGCATCAAAGAGCTCGAATACCAACTAACCCCGATCAAGAATGAAGATCAAAAATTTGTTCTCGGAATTTTTGTCGGCACCAAGTATGACTTTCCGGTCAAGGTGAACCTGCAGGTCGCAGACATCGGTGGCCCATCGGGCGGCATGATGTTTGCACTTGGCATCTTCGATCAACTGACGCCCGGCTCGCTAACCGGAGGCAAGAACATCGCCGGCACGGGAACAATCGATTCAAAGGGTGTCATTGGGCCAATCGGCGGAATTCGGCAAAAAATGTATGGAGCAGTGAGGTCTGGCGCTACGCACTTCTTAGCGCCGATCGACAATTGCTCCGAGGTAACCGGGCATGTTCCGGCTGGATTAACTGTTATAACTGTTGAAACTTTTGACGAATCACTCAGCATCGTTGAGGCAATCGCAAAGGATCAAGATCTAACGCAGTTTGGCACCTGCGAACCCGCAAAATAACACCCTAGAAAAAGGCAAAAAATGGCAACTCGTAAAGACAGAAAAGTCTCACCCGTAACGGTTTCGATCGTGATCCTTGCTGCAATCTTCTTCGCTTTGGTGGGTGCTTCTGGCGTCTATACCGACCTGCTCTGGTTCGATCAGCTCGGCTTCAGCGGTGTCTTTACGACCCAGATCTTTGCCCAGGCGGGACTCTTTGCCTTGGCCGCTCTGGTGGCTGGTCTGGTCGTCTGGATGGCACTGTGGTTTGCGATAAAGAGCCGACCTGTCTACGTCAGGCAAATCGAGGGTGACGCCTTTTCGGCGTATCGAGCCTTGGCCGAGCAACTGCGCCGCGTTGCGCTTGTGTTCTTGCCGATTCTGGCTGCGCTCTTTGCCGGGCTAGCCGCTTCGTCACAGTGGCAAACCGCCGCCGTCTTTGCCAACAGCACTAAGACCGGAGATGTCGACGCTCAGTTTGGTCTCGACGTTAGTTTCTATCTTTTCGAGTTGCCTTTTTACACCTTCGTAGTTGGCTTCTTCTCGACGCTCATCTTTTTTGCACTTATTCTTTCGATCGCAGCACACGTAGTCTTCGGCAACATTCGCTTCGGCGGTCGCTCTGCCAGTGTCGCAAAACCGGCTCGCATTCAGATCGCAGCATTGGCTGCAGTGTTTCTTGCAGTGCAAGGTGTTTCTCAGTGGTTCGACCAGTACTCAACTCTGACTAGCGACGCTGGGCTATTTACTGGCGCAACCTATTCAGATGTGAATGCAACCATTCCAAGCTTTCAGATTCTCTCGCTAATTGCCTTCGTCGTTGCAATTCTGTTTTTGATTACCGCATTGATCGGTCGCTGGAGAATCGCTCTGGTCGGCACTTCGCTGATGGTGGTCAGCTCTATTGTTCTGGCGGGAGTGTTTCCTTGGGTGGTTCAAACTTTCCAGGTTGTTCCAAACGAGCGAACCCTCGAAGCCGAATTCATCAAGCGCAACATCGATGCCACAAACAAGGCATACGGTCTCGACAAAATTCAGAAGGTTGAATACAAGGCGAAGACCGATACTGATGCGACCGCTCTTCGTGCCGATGTTGACACCACCGCAAACATTCGCATCATCGATCCTGGTCTGGTCAGCAGCGCGTTTCGCCAACTGCAGCAGGTGCAGCAGTACTACAGCTTTGCAAACCACCTAGATGTCGATCGCTACAAGATCGCTGGCAAGACTCAAGACACCGTTATTGCGGTTCGCGAGCTCAACCAGTCGGGGCTTGGCTCATCACAGTCTTGGTATAACAACACCATCGTTTATACCCACGGATACGGCGTGGTTGCCGCCTATGGAAACCAGAGCTCGGTCGACGGCCAGCCGGTCTTCTTGCAGAGCGGAATACCAAACTCGGGAGTCTTGGGTGAGTTCGAGCCACGCATTTACTTTGGCGAAAACTCTCCGGCCTATTCGATAGTCGGCCCAACCGCCGACGGCCCTCGCGAGCTCGACTTTCCGGACAGCACCGGAGCAAGCGCAAGTTCATACACGTTCAGTGGCGATGGTGGGCCAAAGCTAGACAGTTACTTGAACAAAATCGCATACGCGTTGAAGTTTCAGAGCGAGCAGATTTTGCTCAGCGACGCGATCGGTGACAAGTCACAGATTCTTTACAACCGCAATCCGATAGATCGAGTGCAAGCAGTTGCGCCCTACCTAACCCTAGACAGCGATGCCTATCCGGCAATCGTCAACGGTCGGGTGCTTTGGATTGTCGACGGTTACACGACTTCGGCAAACTACCCATACTCGAGCGCTGAGAACTACAGCCAGAGCATCGCCGATTCTTCGAGCGAGCGAACCCTTGGCCGCGGAAAGATCAACTACATTCGCAACTCGGTTAAGGCAACTGTCGATGCATACGACGGCAGTGTGAAGCTTTATGCCTGGGATGACGAAGATCCGGTGCTTAAGACCTGGTCAAAGATTTACCCAAACACCGTGCTTCCGGTTTCGCAAATGAGCGGTGACCTAATCAGCCACGTGCGTTATCCGAGCGATTTGTTCAAGCTTCAGCGAACCGTTCTCGGCAGCTATCACGTGACCGATGCCGGAGTCTTCTATTCGCAATCAGACGGCTGGATGACGCCGAACGACCCAACCGGAACTGTTTCGCCGGTTAACGGAAGCGCATTGCAGCCGCCTTACTACCTGAGCATGAAGTTGCCCGGTGAGACCGAGACCAACTTCTCGCTCTACTCAACCTTCATTCCACGTTCAACCAGCGCTCAGAGCCGAAACGTTCTGCGCGGCTACCTGGTGGCCGACAGTGAGGCTGGGGCAGTAGCCGGACAGGTTGCTTCGACCTATGGCAAGTTGACGTTGCTAAGCATTCCGAAGGATCTCAATATTCCGGGACCCGGTTTGGTGCAGAACAACTTCTCTGCCGACAGCGAAGTTTCACGTTTGCTAAACATCTTGCGACAGGGTTCGACCAAGGTGCTGAATGGAAACCTGCTGACCCTTCCGGTCGGTGGCGGACTTCTCTATGTTCAGCCGGTTTACATTCAGTCGACTGGTGAGACCAGCTATCCGTTGCTCAAGAAGGTGCTGGTTGCCTTTGGTGACAAGAT
>CAIKYE010000161.1 GCA_903831585.1 uncultured Micrococcales bacterium
ACCTTTGCCGCCAGAAACCCCAAGTCGAAGGCAGCCTACGAACGAGCAGATCATCTTTTCGGTCGCGTGCCCATGACTTGGATGAATAAGAAGGCCGGTGGTTTTCCGGTTTACTTCGATCGCGCACAGGGCAACACAATTTGGGACATCGACGGAAACCAGTACATAGACTTTGCACTTGGCGACACCGGCGCGATGGCGGGGCACTCGAACCCGGTTGTGGTCGAAGCAATCGAACGTCGAATCAAAACTCAGGGTGGTTTGACCACGATGTTGCCTACCGAAGATGCCGAATGGGTTGCCGCAAATTTGAGCGAACGTTTTGGCATGGCCAAGTGGAGTTTCGCACTGACTGCCACTGATGCAAACCGTTGGGCTATTCGATTAGTTCGCGCCATCACCGGCAAGCCGAAGATATTGTTAAACGCATACTGCTATCACGGCTCGGTCGACGAAGCTCTGATTGTGGTTGGCCCGGACGGCGAAGGCATGAGTCGACCTGGCAACGTTGGTTCGCCGGTCGATGTCACCGAGACTTCTCGAGTTGCTGAGTTCAACGATCTCGAAGGTCTCGAGCGACAGCTAAAGCGCGGCGATGTTGCCGCAGTTCTAATGGAGCCGGCACTGACTAACATCGGAATCGTCTTGCCAGAACCTGGCTATCTCGAAGGTGTTCGTGAACTGACTCGCAAATACGACGCGCTGTTGATCATCGATGAGACGCACACCTTCTCGGCCGGCTACGGCGGCATGACCAAGCGCGACAACCTCGAGCCAGACATCTTTGTAATCGGCAAAGCCATTGCCGGCGGTATTCCAACCGGCACATATGGCCTAAGTGCAGAGTTCGCCGAAAAGGTTTTGGCGCGCACCGACCTCGACCTTGTCGACATGGGCGGCGTCGGCGGAACCCTGGCCGGCAACCCACTTTCTGTGGCCGCCATGAGAGCGACTCTCGAGCATGTTCTAACCCAGGATGCCTTCGTGAAAATGATTGATCTGGCAACCTATTTCACCGACGGGGTAAACGAGCTGTTCGATAGGTACGACCTGCCCTGGGCAATCAACCAGCTAGGCACCCGCGCCGAGTATCGCTTCGCCAAGCCGTATCCGAAGAATGGAACCGCAGCCTTTGAGTCGGCCGATGGCGAGCTCGAAGACTTCTTGCATCTTTACTTGGCTAACCGTGGCGTTCTTCTTACGCCGTTTCACAATATGGCTCTGATGTGCCCGACCACTACCAAGAGCGAGATTGACCGCCACCAAGAGGTCTTCGAAGCCGCGATTGTTGAATTAGTCTCAGCGCAATCTCAGGCTTCAATCTAGAATTGAATCATTATGGCTAACTCAAACTATGCGACATTCGAAATCGTCTCGATGGTCGTTCTGACCCTGATTTTGTTAGCCGATGTGCTTTTCATCTTTAAACGTCCCCACATTCCGAGTGCCAAGGAGTCAACCCTGTGGGTACTTTTCTACGCGGCTCTTGCGGTTGTCTTTGGCGTGGTTGTTTGGCAACTGTTTGGCGCAGATAAGTCGACCGAATTCTTTGCGGGCTGGCTAACCGAATACAGCTTGAGCATCGACAATCTCTTTGTCTTCGTAATCATCATGACCCGCTTTGCAGTGCCTAAGAAGTACCAGCAAGAAGTGCTCATGGTTGGCGTCATTCTCGCGCTTATTCTTCGCGGAATCTTCATTCTGGTTGGCGCTGCGCTAATCGAATCTTTCAGCGCCATCTTCTACATCTTCGGTGCGTTCCTCCTATACACCGCCTGGCACCAGGCCTTCAGGTCTCACGATGATGAAGAAGAGTCTGAGAGCAAACTCATCGTTTGGCTTCGCAAGCGCATCGAGGTTTCTGAGGACTACGACGGTGCAAAGATTCGCACGGTAGTCAATGGCAGAAAGATGTTCACCCCGATGCTGGTCGTGTTCGTGGCGATTGCCGCAACCGACGTCATGTTTGCCTTCGACTCGATTCCGGCCATCTTCGGAATCACAACTGATCCGTTCATAGTTTTCACCGCAAACGTGTTTGCGCTTATGGGTCTTCGCCAGCTCTACTTCTTGCTCGGTGGCCTGCTCGACAAGCTCGAGTACCTGAAGTATGGAATCGCCTTCATCCTTGCGTTTATTGGCGTCAAGCTGGTTTCACACGCGATGCACGTTAACGAATTGCCTTTTATCAACGGAGGCAAGCATATCGAGTGGGCTCCTGAGATTCCAACCACTGTTTCACTCGGAGTGATTGTCGCTGCAATTGTTGTTTCGGCTGTGGCGAGCATTGTGGCCGCGCGTTACAAAGACAAGAAGTCGGCTAACTAACTCTGTTCTTTGTTAGTGCTTCGGTTGATCGCCCAATAGCTCGGCATCCATGGGCAGAGTTGCCGGCAACTTTGCGTTGATCTCGGCGATCTCTTGATCGCTCAGCTTGATGTCTAGGCCAGAAAGGTTGTCGAGCACCGTCTCGACTCGAGTGACACCGGGAATTGGAACAATTGTCGGAGATAGTGAGCGCAACCAGGCGAGGGCAACAGCGTGCGTCGACTTGCCCTGATCGGCAGCGATTGCGCCGAACACAGAGTCGAGTTCTTTGACGCCCTTCGAAGGCGACCAAGGCAAATAGACGACGCCATACTGCTCGCAAACTTCGAGCACATCGAGCTCCTGGCGATAAACCGGGTTTAGCTGATTCTGAATGCTGACGATGCCACCCTCGGCGGGTGTTCCTAAAATCTCAAGCGCACGGGTTAGTTGCTTGGCGCTATAGTTGCTGACCCCGATATGTTCAATGATGCCTCGCTGGCGCACTGCGTCCAGGTTCTGCACCTGCTCTTCGAAACCGAGGCTCGGGTCTGTGCGGTGGTGTTGCCAGAGGTCGAGTTTGGAAACTCCGAGGCGTCCGGCTGAGGCTTCTGCTGCGCGAAGCAGATAGTCAACGCTCGCGTTGCGTCCCCAAACTTCGCCTGGCTTGCGCGTGATTCCGGCTTTGGTGCCAATAACGATTTTCGCCTTTTGCTCTGCTGTGCCCGACCAGGTGCGCAGTGCATCGGCAACCATTAGCTCGTTCTGACCGAAGGTATTCCACGCAGAGGCATAGATGTCGGCGGTATCAAAGAACGTGACGCCCTCATCCATGGCCACATGCAGGGCGCTTAGAACTTTTTGATAGGCCTCGTCTGATCCGAGGGCGATTCCGTTGAATTGCGCATACATCGAGCCAAAGCCGATGTTGCCGATTTTGTCGCGAAATGTAGTCATGCCTAAAGACTATGACTATTTCGACCTAGGTCAGCTCGAACTGACCGCCCTCAATCTGACCCTGCTTGCGATAGAGGTCGAGCTTGGCGCGGGTATCCATGATGTCTAGGTTTCGCATGGTGAGCTGACCGATGCGATCGGCTGGGCCAAAGGCTGAATCCTCGGTGCGCTCCATCGAAAGCTTCTCTGGGTGATAGCTAAAGCCCTCGCCAC
>CAIKYE010000162.1 GCA_903831585.1 uncultured Micrococcales bacterium
CACCTCCTTCTGCGCCTCACAGGGCGCCGTTAAAGGATGATGCTTTGTAAATAATAGGCTACTTTGCCGCCTTTGTCGAAACTATCTTAGAAAGCAATCCGTTTACAAACCCAGCCGAGTCGTCCGTTGATAACTCCTTGGCAAGCTCGACCGCCTCGTTAACGGCCACTGCGTCTGGAACCTCATCGTTGAAGAGAATCTCCCAGCAACCGAGCCGCAAAATCGCTCGATCTAGTGCGGGCATCCGGGCAATCGTCCAGCCCTGGGCATAAGTCTCTAGAAGGTCATCAATGTCAGCGCCATTCTGGGTTACCCCAGCCACACAGGTTCTGGCGTAGTCGAAGATGGCCTTCTGGTCTTCGCGTTCATCGCTAAGGCGCTCTGTCTCGTCAAGCAGGTCTACGGCACTAAGTTCACGCAAATCGGCGGCGAATAGGGCGTCAATTGCCCGTTTTCTTGCCTTGGTTCTAGCGCTCACCGATTAGTCGTTTACGCGGCCGAGGTAGTCGCCGGTGCGAGTGTCGACCTTAACCTTGGTACCCTGCTCAACGAAGAGCGGAACCTGAATCTCGAGACCAGTCTCTAGTGTCGCCGGCTTGGTTCCCCCGGTCGAGCGATCACCCTGCAGTCCTGGTTCGGTATATGTGATTTCGAGAATCACGGATGCCGGCAATTCAACATATATCGGATTACCTTCGTGAAGAGCCACCACTGCGGCCTGGTTCTCAAGAAGGTAACCGGCGGTCTCTCCAACAGTTGCCTCGCCGACTGTGAACTGCTCGTAGTTGTCAACATCCATAAAGACGAATCCACTGCCGTCGTTGTATAGATAAGTCATGTTGCGCTTATCGACGTTCGCGGTCTCAACCTTGACGCCGGCGTTAAAGGTCTTGTCGACCACCTTGCCGCTGAGAACGTTCTTTAGCTTCGACCGCACGAATGCTGGGCCCTTGCCTGGCTTTACGTGCTGAAAGTCAACTACGGCCCAGAGCTGGTTCTCAATGTTGAGAACCATGCCGTTCTTGAGGTCGTTTGAGGTTGCCATTGTGATTCTCGTCTCTTGCTAACAATTAGTGAATAAGCCTTGGCAATTCTATGGCAACCGCCCCCATAGCGCACTTAGATGGCTTCTCGATCGGCTAAATGCTCCGCTACTTGGCGAGTTGGCTTAGTGCCAGCAGGTAAGAGTCAAAGCCGAAACCAGCGATGACACCGGTTGAAACTCCAGAGATCACGCTAGTGTGTCTGAATTCTTCACGGCTGTGTGGGTTGCTCAAATGAACTTCAATGAGACGTTGTCCCGACTTTGTGATCATCGCGCAAGCATCCCTTAGGGCATATGAGTAGTGGGTGAAGGCGGCAGGATTTATTACGACGTCGAGTTTGGCCTCGAAGGCCTCGTGCAACCAGCTGATTAGCTCAGACTCAGAGTCGGTTTGGCGAACGTCTGGTTCGATGCCGAGCTGACCGGCGCGCTCAGTGATGCTTGTGACAAGATCTGCCCAATTGGCTGAGCCGTAAACTTCTGGCTCACGCGCACCCAGTTTCGAGAGGTTTGGGCCGTTGAGCACCATGACTTTTTGCATATTCATAAACTAGCCGACTACTCGGCGATTTCTTGAAATGCAGAGAACAGCATTTCACTCGTCGGAGCTTGCATGATGGTTGGCTTGCCGATTCCGTCTAGGACTACGAAGCGCAGCACCCCAGATCTTGACTTCTTGTCTCGTTGCATGACATCGAGCAGTTTCTGAAACTCCCGCCCCGGATACGTCGTAGGAAGACCTATCAAGCCGAAGATTCGGCGATGTCTCTCGACGGCGGCATCGTCGAGCCGACCGGCGAGTCTGGCTAGTTCAGCGACAAACATCATTCCGACTGCAATCGCTGCACCGTGCCGCCATTGATAGCGTTCGTTATGTTCAATCGCGTGCCCGAGGGTATGACCATAGTTCAAGATTTCGCGCAACCCAGATTCCCTAAAGTCGCTGCCGACAACCTTTGCTTTTATCGCGATACTGCGCTCCACCAATTCTGCAAAAACTGGGCCTGTGGTGTCTGTGGCGACATCAACATCTTCTTCGATCAGATCGAGGATCCGTGAATCAGAGATAAAACCGTACTTAGCAATCTCACCGAAACCTGCAAGCACTTCGTTGCGTGGCAGCGTCGCGAGGGTGTCGAGATCGACGAGAACAGCTCTCGGTGAGTGAAAGACTCCGACAAGGTTCTTTCCCTCCGCCGTATTCACAGCAGTCTTGCCGCCGACAGCAGCATCTACCATCGCTAAAACCGTGGTGGGAATGTGCACAACGTCAACTCCCCTAAGCCAAGTTGCTGCAACAAAACCGGCGAGGTCTGTTGTCGAGCCACCACCGAATCCAACTATTGCGTCAGTGCGAGTGAAGTCGGCTTGCCCCAGAACTTGCCAACAGAAAGCGGCCACTTCAATTCGCTTTGCTTCTTCGGTGTCTGGTACACCAGCGAGGATAGTTTCGAATCCTGCCGAAAGAAGTTTCTCACGCAGTGCCTCAGCACTTTGAGTTAAGGCAACCGGGTGAACAATGAGAATCTTTTTCGTCTTGTCACTAAAGCACGATGAGACGTCGTCGAGCATCGAACGACCAATGAGAACTTCATAGGGTTTCTCGCCCCCAACTGCTATTCGTTTAATCGCAGTCATTTGCTGATCGCTGTCAAAATCTCTTCGACCGTCGCCTTGATCGGCGTGCCTGAGCAATCGATAGTTAGATCGGCCACTGATTCGTAAAGCGGCTTTCTCTCATCGTAGATACGCTTCCAGTCGACCAAACCATTCTCGATTAGCGGTCGTTTGCCCTGACTCAATCGTTTAGCCATGTGCGTTCCATCGGTTTTCAGATAGACAACTGTTGTGGCCTTTAGAGCTGAGCGATTCTCTTCGCTGAGTACTACGCCACCACCCGTGGAAACCACTCCGGGATCGCGAATGGCCTCATCAACTATCGAGCGCTCGAGCTTACGAAACTCCGCTTCGCCGGATTGCTTGAAGAAGTCGGCGATAGAGCCGTGACGGCTCGTGAAAATATGGTCTGTATCGCGAAAGTCGATCTGCAAAGCCGAAGCCAACTTTCTGCCGACAGTGGTTTTGCCAACACCCATAGGTCCCACCAAAACTATTGTTCTAGTTTCCATTTAGAAAACCGGTTGACTGCGAGCGCAGTTCGGCAGGGATGCTGTCTAGGTATCCGAGCATGTTGCGCTTGGTTTCGGCGATTGAATCGCCACCGAACTTTTCTAATACGGAATTGGCAAGTACTAGCGCGACCATCGCCTCTGCAACAACACCTGCTGCTGGCACCGCGCAAACATCAGATCGCTGGTGTTGCGCCTTGGCGGCCTCGCCGGTTGCGACATCGATCGTTTTCAAGGACTTTGGAACCGTACTAATTGGCTTCATGGCAACTCGAACTCGGATGACTTCACCGTTCGACATGCCGCCCTCTATGCCGCCCGCCCTGTCAGTCAGTCTGCGAGCCACGCCTTCTTCTCGCACAATTTCGTCGTGCGCAGCCGAGCCGCGTCGCTTAGCCGTTTCGAAACCATCACCGAATTCGACGCCCTTAATTGCTTGAATACCCAATAGCGCGCCAGCGAGTTGCGAGTCAAGGCGTCTATCCCAGTGAACGAAAGAACCAAGCCCCGGGGGTGCACCGTAAACCAAGGTCTCGGTTACTCCACCAAGTGTGTCTGCGTCTTTGTGACATTCGTCGATGGCGTCGACCATTCTTGAGGAATCGCCTTTGTCGAAGCAGCGAACCGGGTCTTCGTCAAGCAACTCGAGATCTCGCGGAGTAGGTAAGGCCGAATCGGCCGAGGCAGAAACCTGACCAATTGCTACGGTGTGGGTAACAAGTTCGATTCCCAATTGACTTAGAAAGCTTGCCGCCACTGAACCCAGTGCAACTCTCGCAGCTGTCTCTCGGGCACTAGCTCGCTCGAGGACGGGTCGGCTGTCAAGATACCCGTACTTCTGCATTCCAGTGAAATCGGCGTGTCCAGGTCTAGGTCTCGTCAATGGCTCGGCACGGGCACCTTCGAGGGGTTCGGTGATTGGGTCGGCAGACATGATTTCTTGCCACTTGGGCCACTCGGTGTTCTCGATGCATATGGCAACCGGTCCACCCATTGTCAG
>CAIKYE010000163.1 GCA_903831585.1 uncultured Micrococcales bacterium
ACGCGCGACTGATGCCGTCGAAGGTCGCCATCGCCGATGCGCCGGGCAAGGTGAATCTGTTTTTCAAGGTTGGCCCGCTCGGCGGCGACGGCTATCACGATGTGGCAAGTCTCTATCTGGCCGTTGACCTTCGCGAAACAGTAACTGCGCAGATGGCCACCGAATACAGCGTCAAAGTCACCGGCTCGCTTGGCGAGTTTCAGCTGCTGGCCGTGCCAACCGATGAGAGCAACCTGGTGGTCAAGGTGGCCATGCAGATAAAGGCCGAGGCGGGGGTGCCAGAAGCCGTCAAGGTGTCGCTTGGCCTCGACAAGCACGTTCCGGTTGCCGGTGGAATGGGTGGCGGTTCGGCCGATGCCGCCGCCGCGCTGGTTGCCGTCAACGAATTACTCGGCGTAAACCTCTCACCCGAGCGCCTCCACGAACTGGCGGCAGGTCTCGGCAGCGATGTTCCGTTTGCGCTGGCTGGCGGGGCTGCGGTTGGCGTTGGCAGAGGAGACCAGCTCGCACAGGTCGAAGGTGTCGCACCGATTCACCTCGTTTTGATTCTCGACGAGCAGGGGCTTTCAACTCCGGCCGTTTACAAACGCCTGGATGAGTTGCGAGCTGCGCGAGCCGAGCAAGTTGATGAACCGATTTTGCCGCCGCAGCTTTTGGGTGTTTTGCAAAAGTCAAACCCTTTCGATCTAGCAGAGCTAATGCACAACGATCTCGAAGAGGCAGCGCTCTCACTTCGCCCAGACCTACGAATCAAAATCACGACTGCGTTGCAGCATGGCGCACTGCGCGCCATGGTTAGCGGTAGCGGTCCGACTGTGCTCGCCCTTGCATCGAGCGAAGTGGCTGCAATGCAAATTGCACGAGCCATGAACGAACTCGGTTACAACGCAATCGCTTCGCAAGGCCCGGCTCTCGCAACTCGGCTAGTCGACTAGGCGCGTGATCTAGAACTTGGCACATATGCTCGGCGCAGAAAGCGTCTCACTAGAGTTTCCGACGAAAGAGGTTTTCAAATCGGTAACCATCGGCATCAACGATGGCGATCGAATCGGAATCGTCGGTCGCAACGGAGATGGCAAGTCGACCCTGATGAAAATTCTTGCCAAGACTCTAGAGCCAGACACTGGCCGTGTTACTCATCGCAACAATCTGACCATCGGAATGCTCGACCAGAGTGACACCCTCGACCCAGCCATGACTATCGGCCAAGCCGTAGTGGGTGATCAGGCCGAACACGTGTGGGCTGGCAACGCCAAGGTTCGCGATGTTATCGGAGGGCTGCTCAATGACTTGGATTGGGCCAAGCCAATCGGCGAGCTCAGTGGTGGGCAGAGGCGACGCGTTGCACTGGCTGCCTTGCTGGCTACAGATCTCGACGTCGTGATGCTCGATGAGCCAACCAACCACCTCGACATCGAGGGTGTTGCCTGGCTGGCCGGTCACCTGAAGACGCGCTGGCCAGCAAATCAGGGCGGTCTCTTCGTGGTCACTCACGATCGCTGGTTTCTAGACGCGGTTTGCACCGACACCTGGGAGGTTCACGACGGCATTATCGAGCCTTTCGAGGGCGGCTACGCGGCATACATTCTGCAGCGCGCCGAGCGCGATCGGTCATCGGCGGCCAGCGAAACGCGTCGTCGCAACCTGATGCGCAAAGAACTTGCCTGGCTTCGCCGAGGTGCTCCGGCGCGAACCGCAAAGCCAAAATTTCGCATCGATGCCGCCGAAGATCTAATTGCAAACGAACCAGAACCGCGCAACCGTCTCGAGTTGCAGAAGCTGGCAACCACTCGACTCGGCAAAGACGTAATCGATGTCGAGAACCTGAGTTACTCAACACCGGCCAGCGAAGACAGAGAATCTGAGCAGTTGCTGCACGACATAACCTGGCGACTCGGTCCCGGCGATCGCGTCGGACTCGTCGGTGTTAACGGAGCGGGTAAGACAACGCTGCTCAGATTGATTGAAGGATTCCTCACACCGGAGAGCGGTCGCGTCAAACTTGGCAAGACCGTGAAGATTGCAACGCTCTCGCAAGAAGTGAAAGAGCTAGAAGAGTTTTATGGCGAGAGAATATTCCAGGTCATCGCA
>CAIKYE010000164.1 GCA_903831585.1 uncultured Micrococcales bacterium
CCCAGTTAGCATTGTCAGCGTGAGCAAGCTCTATTTCAGACACGGCGCCATGAACAGCGGCAAGTCGACCGCCCTGCTTCAGGCAGCGCACAACTATGAGGAGCGCGACCAGCTGGTGCTGCTTGCGAAGCCGGCAGTTGATACCAAGGGCAATAGCACGATTGTTTCGCGGCTCGGCGTCTCGCGCGAAATTGACTTTTTGGTAACTCCGAAGCAGAACCTTAGAACTCTCTTTGCCGAGCACCGCGCGAGGTTGATTGCCGATGGAAAGAAAGACGTTGCCTGTCTGCTAATTGACGAATCTCAATTTCTAACCGCAGAGCAAGTTGATCAGGCTCTACAGATTGCCGTGCTAGACGGCGTGCCAGTTTTGGCTTTTGGCATTCGCACAGATTTTCTGACACACGGATTTCCGGGCAGCATTCGACTGCTAGAAATTGCGCACAGCCTAGAAGAGTTGAAGACCATATGCCGCTGCGGTCGCAAGGCCATGTTCAATGGTCGAAAGGTAGACGGAAAATTCATTTTTGATGGCGAACAGGTCGCTATCGATGGTGTCGATGTGACCTACGAATCACTGTGCCCGGTTTGTTACTTCGAAGAACTTGGAATTAAGTAGCTTCTAACGAATTGCTCGGTTGACTGCCGAGATGATCGCCTTCAGCGACGCGGTAGCAATGTCGCCATCGATCCCGACACCCCAGAGCGTTTTTGCATCCAGAGTCAGTTCAACATAAGCAGCTGCCTGAGCGTCTGAACTTGCACCGAGAGTGTGCTCGACGTAGTCGAGCAGTCCAGCATTAACGCCCTGTTGTTCAAGTACGTTCAAGAATGCCGAGACCGGACCATTTCCGGTGCCAACTAGTTCAACCTCACGGTCTGCATCACGCAGGACGACGTCGATGTTCACGACACCATCCATATCGCTTTGGGTTCTGAGTTTCTTGAGTTCGAAACGCCCCCACTTACGCTTTGCTTCGACAGCCGGCAGGTACTCGTCGTTGAAGATGTCCCAGAGCTTCTCGCTCGACACCTCTCCACCAATGGCGTCGGTCTCGTTCTGCACGACCCGAGAGAACTCGATCTGAAGCTTGCGCGGCAAATCTAGGTTGTGGTCTGACTTGAGCAGGTAGGCCACGCCACCCTTGCCAGACTGCGAATTCACACGGATGACCGCCTCGTATGAGCGGCCGACATCCTTGGGATCAATTGGCAGGTAAGGAACAGCCCAAATCAAGTCATCAACCTGAACGCCCTTGGCATCTGCCTCTTTTTGCATGAGCTCGAAGCCCTTTTTGATTGCGTCCTGGTGCGAGCCACTGAAGGCGGTGTAAACCAGGTCGCCACCGTATGGGCTGCGTTCGTGAACCGGCAACTGGTTGCAGTATTCGACCGTTCGCTTTATCTCATCGAGATTGCTGAAGTCGATGTGCGGGTCGATGCCCTGGCTAAATAGGTTCAATCCGAGGGTGACTAGGTCAACGTTTCCGGTGCGCTCGCCGTTACCGAAGAGGCAACCCTCGATTCGATCTGCGCCGGCTAGGTAGCCGAGCTCTGCGGCGGCAACAGCTGTGCCCCTGTCATTGTGAGGGTGCAGAGAGAGCAAGACGCTGTCACGGCGATTCAGATTGCGACTCATCCACTCGATTGAATCTGCATAGACGTTTGGCGTTGTCATTTCTACGGTTGCCGGAAGGTTGATAACCATCTTGTGATCGGGGCTCGGGTCAAGCACCTCGATTACCGCATTGCAAACCTCGAGCGCATACTCGAGTTCGGTGCCGGTATACGACTCTGGCGAATACTCGTAGTAAACCTTCGTTCCGACAAGCGACGACTCGAGTGACTTGCACTTCTTTGCACCGTTCAAAGCGATGTCAAGAATTCCCTGTTTGTCTTGATTGAAAACGACGCGACGCTGAAGAACAGAGGTTGAGTTATAGAAGTGAACAATCGCCTGCTTCGAACCGCGAAGCGATTCGTAGGTTCTCACGATGAGTTCATCGCGGGCCTGAGTCAGAACTTGAATAGTCACATCGTCGGGAATGTGTGAATCTTCGATTAGCAGGCGAACGAAGTCGAAGTCGGTTTGGCTAGCCGAGGGAAACCCAACCTCGATTTCTTTGTAGCCCATGTTGACGAGCAGTTTAAACATCTTCAGTTTGCGCTCGGGACTCATCGGGTCAATCAGGGCTTGGTTGCCATCTCGCAAGTCGACCGCGCACCAACGTGGGGCTTCGGTTATGCGCTTGGTTGGCCAGGTTCGGTCGGTCAGTTCAACCGAGATTTGCTCGTGAAAGGGCTGATATTTCGAAACCGGCATTCCGGATGGCTTTTGGGTGTTCTTCATTTTGTCTCCTGGGCGCTAAGGCGCTGATTCTGGTTAGTCGGGATAGCGAAACCTCCGCGACGAGGAAGACCTGTTTAGGCCTCGTCGCGGCCGCTAAGCAGAGCTAGACCGTTGAACACCCTTTTAGAGTAGCCCAGCGGACAATATCGGGCAACTAGAAGCAGGCTGCTAGAAACCCAGGCGACCGAGCTGCTTGGGGTCGCGCTGCCAATCGGGAGCAACCTTTACACGAATCGAAAGAAATACGCGCTGACCGAGCAGTTTTTCGATCTCTAACCTCGCCCGGCGACCAACATCACTTAGTCGAGAGCCCTTGTGGCCGATGATGATTGACTTCTGGCTGTCGCGCTCGACCCAGACATTGACGTGCACATCCATGAGGTCTTTGCCCTCGCGTTGATTCATTTCGTCTAGCGTCACGGCAAGCGAGTGAGGCAATTCATCGCGCACACCTTCGAGCGCAGCTTCGCGAACCAGCTCGCAAATTCTCTGTTCAATGGTTTCGTCGGTAACCGCTTCGTCGGGATAGAGCTGTTCAGAAAGTGGCAGCTCGCTTATGAGTAGCGTTGCCAACTCTTCTAGTTGATCTGCGGCAACTGCCGATACCGGAATGATGGCTGACCACTCGCGCATGCCCTGAACTGCAAGCAGTTGCTCGGCAAGCTTCTGCTTAGTCACGAGCTCGCTCTTCGTAACGATTGCAATTAGTTTTGCTCGGCGGTAGTTGCCAAGTTGCTCGTTAATGAATTTGTCACCGACACCAATGCGCTCGTTGGCCGGAATGCAGAATCCGATTACATCCACGTCACCGAGCGTGCTCTCGACGAGATCATTCAATCTTTGGCCGAGCAGGGTGCGCGGCCTGTGCAATCCAGGAGTATCAACAATTATGATTTGCCCGTTTTCGCGGTGAACAATTCCACGGATGGCGCGTCGAGTGGTTTGCGGTTTAGAACTAGTGATGGCAACCTTATGCCCCACCATCGCATTGGTTAGCGTCGATTTACCAACGTTGGGTCTTCCAACGAAAGAAACGAATCCGGCTCGATAATTACTTGTCACTGTCTGTTCCTTTGAAAGCGGCTTGAGCATCTGTCAAGTCTTGGTCGCGCCTCACCACCACAGAAACTAGACGCTTGCGACGACCTTCGATTCGATCGGCTCGAAACACGAGCCCAGAGAAAGTCACTTCGTCGTCTCGCATCGGAAGCCGACCGAGTTCCTTCGCGAGCAATCCACCTACGCTGTCAACGTCTTCGTCATCCAGCTCAATTTCAAAGAGCTCGCCGAGGTCGACTAGTGAGTAGCGGGCGGCAACGCGGTAGCCGCCATCCTCGAGTTCGACGAGTTCGTTTTCGTCGTCGTCATACTCGTCGGCAATCTCGCCGACCAATTCTTCGATAACGTCTTCCATGGTGACAAGGCCGGCAACACCGCCATACTCATCTACGACGATCGCGATGTGAGTTGCGTTGCTCTGCATTGCCTGCAATAGGTCGTCAACCGCAAGCGATTCGGGCATGAATACTGCTTTTCGGCTAACTGTAGACACTGGCAACTTGGCAGCCTTCTTGTCTCCCGAGTGCAGAGCCTTGGTCAAGTCCTTGAGGTAGACGATGCCGGTTACCTCATCGACAGACTTGCCAACAATTGGAAGCCTAGAGAACCCGCTCTTCAAGAAGAATTCCATCGCCACGCTGAGGTTTGTCTGTTCAGAGATAGTTGCCATGTCAACGCGGGGCACCATGATTTCGCGAATAATGGTTTCACCAAACTCTTCTACCGAATCAATCAGATCCTGTTCAAACTCCTCTGGTGCCTCTTCTTTAGGGAGGGAAATCGGAGTAAAGAGCAGGTGCAGCGAATTCACCAATCCCGAAAGCTTGTTAGCCAACCAAGTTCCAAGCCGGTCGTGTCCAAACCTGCGAGCGGCTAGCTGAGTGCCCAGTAGCAGGGCGAGCATCAACGCAACCGAAACCAGTGCCGTAACCCACCACTCGAAACCGAGCGGAACAAGTCCCTGGCCGACCGTGACACCAAAGATTCCGGTGAACGTCATTCGAGCAAAGCTGATGGTTTCGGCCTTGTGGGAATCCTCTTCTGATGCCTCTAGCGAGGCCTTGACCACAGCAGACACCGCAGTAAGCAGAGCCAAGACAACCGAAACCCAAAACGCAATTGCCAACAACTAGCTCACCGTCTCGGTCGCATAAAAAGAGTCGAGGATTTCTTTCTGCAGGCCAAACATTTCTCGCTCTTCATCGGGTTCGGCGTGATCGTATCCGAGCAGGTGAAGAATGCCGTGAGTCACCAGCAAGAGCATCTCGTTGATGAGCGGGTGGCCGGCATCAGCGGCCTGCTTCTCCGCGTACGAGGGGCAAACCACGATGTCACCGAGCAGACCTGGAGCGGTCACTTCGCCCTCTGCACCGGGGCGCAGCTCGTCCATCGGAAAACTCAACACATCGGTTGGACCTTGCTCATCCATCCACTGCACGTGCAATTCGGTCATCGGTTCTTCGTCGACGAATTGAATCGCCAATTCTGCCGCGGGATGAATGCGTAACTTGTCGAGTGCATGCTCAGCCAGTCGCAAGACGCGTTCGTGATCGAGAACATATGAGGTCTCGTTGTTGATCTCTATGCTCACTTGCGGCTCTTGCTTTCTTCAAACTTCGAATAGGCATCGATAATTCGTGCCACAAGCGAGTGCCTAACAACGTCATCCGAGGTCAAATAGCTAACTGCCATGTCATCGACGTCGCTCAGAATCTCGAGCGCGGTTCGCAAGCCCGAGGTTCCGTTGGGCAGGTCGATCTGGGTTATGTCGCCGGTAATAACCATTCTCGAATTGAAGCCGAGCCTGGTGAGAAACATCTTCATCTGCTCGGGCGTGGTGTTCTGAGCCTCATCGAGAATTATGAACGAATCGTTCAATGTGCGACCACGCATATAGGCAAGCGGTGCAACCTCGATGGTTCCGCTAGCCAGTAGCTTCGGAACCGACTCTGGGTCGAGCATCTCGTGCAGGGCGTCAAACAGCGGGCGAAGATAGGGGTCAATTTTGTCATTGAGCGTTCCAGGCAAGAATCCGAGGCGCTCACCAGCTTCGACCGCTGGGCGGGTCAAGATTATGCGACTGACCTCTTTGCGCTGAAGCGCCTGCACGGCCTTTGCCATAGCCAGATAAGTCTTTCCGGTTCCGGCTGGTCCGACGCCAAAGACAATTGTGTTTTGGTCAATCTCATCTACGTAAAGTTTTTGTCCGACAGTCTTGGGCCTGATGCTCTTGCCGCGAGACGAAAGAATGCTTTGGCTCAGCACATCAGTCGGACGCATGCTTCCGTCATCGATTATCTTCACAGAGCGAGTCAGATCCTGCGGAGCTAGGTCTTGACCACCCGAAATGAGC
>CAIKYE010000165.1 GCA_903831585.1 uncultured Micrococcales bacterium
CTAATCGTAGGAATCTTGGTTGCCTACGTTCTCAAAATCGGCCAGCCACAACGAGTCAAAACAATCATGTATGGAGTTGCGGCTGCGGTCGTGGCTTCGATTGCCGTGGCCCTGGCTCTCAATTACGCAGTTGAGACGGTTCCGGCGGGCACGAGCGAAATCATCGCGGGAACCAGCTCGGCGCTAGCCGTGGTGTTTGTCACCTGGATGATCTTCTGGATGAAGTCGCAGAGCAAAGCACTCGGTGCATCGCTTCGCGGACAAGTTGACCAGTCACTTACCAAATCGAGCTTCGCTCTCTTCGCTATCGCATTCACCGCGGTGATTCGCGAGGGTGTTGAGACCGCGGTGTTCCTCTGGAGCGCGAGCCAGGCAACCAACGCCGGAGACAATCCGGTTCTAGGTGCCGCTCTCGGTCTGGGTGTCGCAACGGTTGCGGGCTACCTCTTGTTCAAGGGTGCACTCAAGATCAACATCTCCAAGTTTTTCAACTACACCGGTGCGTTTCTAATTGTGGTTTCTGCCGGAATCCTGGCTTATGCGGTAAAAGAGTTCGAAGAAGTGTTCACTCTTCCACTTCAGCAAATCACCTATGACGTGTCAGCAATTCTTCCGAAGAAATCACCGATTGAGTCTGTGCTTCACGGCATGATCGGGTTCAACTCGACACCGACATACTTGCAATCGATTGTCTGGATGGCATACCTGCTGCCGGTAACTTATCTGTTCGTTAAGAAGACCAAGGTAAAGGCTTAGCAAAAAAGAAACGCCCCGCCGATTGTGGCGGGGCGTTTCTGTTTAACGTCTTTACTCGCTTGCGCGTTTGCGAGCCGAGGCTGCGCGGGCACGAAGGTTTGGGTCGAGTTCGAGCTTGCGAATTCGCGTTGCCTCAGGGGTTACCTCAACACACTCGTCTTCACGAGCGAACTCGAGACACTCTTCTAGCGAGAGTTTCTTTGGTGGGGTTAGCGCCTGGAATTCATCGCTCGAGGCTGCACGCATGTTGGTGAGCTTCTTCTCTTTTGTGATGTTAACTTCCATGTCGTCTGCTCGAGAGTTCTCGCCAACTACCATTCCGGCGTAAACCTCTGAGGTTGGCTCAACGAAGAATGCGCCTCGCTCCTGAAGTGCAATCATCGCAAAAGGTGTGGCAACACCGGCACGGTCGGCAACCATCGAACCGTTTTGACGGGTCACGATTTCACCAGCCCAAGCTTCGTAGCCAGCCGATAGGGCGTTGGCGATTCCGGTGCCCTTGGTGGTGGTCAAGAACTCGGTTCTGAAGCCGATTAGCCCGCGGCTAGGAACTCTAAATTCCATGCGAACCCAGCCGGTGCTGTGGTTCACCATGTTGGTCATGCGACCCTTGCGAGAGGCCATCAGCTGGGTAATTGAACCCAAGAACTCTTCTGGAACATCGATGGTGAGGTCTTCAACCGGCTCGTGCAGCTTGCCGTCGACCTTTCTGGTCACAACCTGAGGTTTTCCAACGGTCAGTTCGTAGCCTTCGCGACGCATCTGCTCGACCAGAATGGCTAGGGCCAGCTCGCCGCGACCCTGAACTTCCCAGGCGTCAGGACGCTCGGTTGGCAGAACCTTGAGCGAGACGTTACCGACGAGCTCTTTGTCGAGGCGGTCCTTAACCAAGCGCGCGGTGACCTTTGCGCCCTTGACACGACCAGCCATCGGCGAGGTGTTGATTCCAACGGTCATCGAGATCGCAGGATCGTCAACCTTTATGAGTGGCAACGGACGAATGTCGTTTGGGTCGGCGAGGGTCTCACCAATGGTGATCTCTTCGATTCCGGCAACGGCAACGATGTCGCCAGGGTTGGCCTCGTCAGTTGGAAAACGCTCGAGCGCTTTCGTCTTGAGCAGCTCGGTGATCTTTACGTTTTGGGTGGTTCCGTCGTGACGAACCCAGGCAACCTGCTGCCCCTTGCGAAGGGTGCCGTTGAAAATGCGAAGCAAAGCTAAGCGACCCAAGAACGGTGACGCATCCAAGTTTGTAACGTGCGCCTGCAGCGGGTGCTCGTCGTCATACTTCGGTGCCGGGATGTACTTCATGATCGCTTCGAATAGCGGCTCAAGGTCGTCATTGTCAGGCATGGTTCCATCGGCAGGCTTGTTCATCGATGCGCGTCCAGCGCGACCAGATGCATAGATAACCGGCAGGTCAAGAATTGCGTCTACGTCTAGTTCTGGAACATCTTCGTGAATATCGCTGGCAAGACCGAGAAGTAAATCGTGGGTCTCTTCGACTACCTCGTCGATGCGAGCATCCGGGCGGTCTGTCTTGTTAACCAACAAGATAACCGGAAGGTTCGATTCGAGAGCCTTGCGAAGCACAAAGCGAGTCTGCGGAAGCGGACCCTCAGAGGCATCAACCAAAAGCACAACGCCATCAACCATAGAAAGACCACGCTCAACCTCGCCACCGAAGTCGGCGTGACCAGGGGTGTCAATTACGTTGATGGTAATTTCTTTGCCGCCCGAGTGCTTGCCCTTGTAGGCGATTGCAGTGTTCTTGGCAAGAATCGTGATGCCCTTTTCGCGCTCGAGGTCACCCGAGTCCATGATTCGTTCACCCATGTTTGAGTGTTCACTGAATGAGCCGGTCTGGCGAAGCATTGCATCGACCAGGGTGGTCTTTCCGTGGTCTACGTGGGCAACGATTGCGACGTTGCGCAGGTCATCTCTAGAGGCCAGAGCCATGATTAAGTCCTTGTATTTAGACAAGTCTTGGCACAACGAAGCCTGCCAGATTTGTGATTTTGGGCGATCGCCCTCGATGAACCAAGTCTAACCGCTGTGGTTGCAATAAGCGATGACCCAGTGTGCTCTAGTTGCCGCTAATCGACCAATTCCAGTAGCCGTATGTGGCGCTCTTGCCATGCGGTGCCTTCACCACCGAGGCCAGTCTGTCGCTATAAATCAACAGGGAAGGCACCTGATACAGGGGCATGCCGAATCGTGAGGCGAATAGTTCACCGTCGATGTCTTTCAAGACAGAGATCTGCTCTAGGGGTTTGGTTTCTGCTGAGAACTGCGTCAAGAGCACTTCAATCTTGGTGCTGGTGAACTTGCCGAGAGAACCACCCGTGAACCAGTAAGGGTCGCCATTCAGCTCACCAGCCAGTTCGACAGTTGTTATGTAGACATCAAACTCACCGGTAGCAAAGACCGAACGGGGCTCACTCGAAGAGACGTCAATCAAGTTGAATCCAGCTGCCGCAGCGTACTCGCCCAGCAGCGACCATTCGGCTTTAGCTCTGGGATTGTTTGAATCAAACAGCACGCGAATGTCTTGAGGCGTGCGGAGGTTGGCTGCCTCGAGAAGCTGCTGGGCCTTCTCGGCATCTTGCACCAGAAACTCTGCAGAGCCGTTCGACTGAATAAAGGGCGAGTAGTAATTCGACGAACTCGAATAAATCCACGAACGTGCTTCGATTACCG
Source organism: uncultured Micrococcales bacterium (assembly GCA_903831585.1). Lineage (GTDB taxonomy): Bacteria > Actinomycetota > Actinomycetes > Actinomycetales > Microbacteriaceae > Rhodoluna. Next base: position 3,457 of record CAIKYE010000165.1, read on the forward strand.
GATTATCGACGCTTAGCGAAGTGAGTATTTTTGCTCGCGGAATCAGTGCGAGAAACGCCTCGCGCAGGACGGTCGCGTTTTCAGAGCTCGAATCAGCGAATGCGCTGCCCTCTGCGAAGTTCAAAAGCACTGCCTCAATTGAATTGCTTGCTGCAAATTCGTAATTCGCACCAGCAACCTTGGCCAGCCCAATCAGATCTGAGTTCGAAGCGATTCCCGACTCCTGAGGCGCCGCAAGATCTAGAAGCCCATCCTGCATATCTGAGAGCATCGCCGTTGCATCTGAATAGAACCTGATGTTCAAAGTTTCGATCTTTGGCGCAGGCCCCCAGGCGAAGTCGCGATTAACCTTGAGGGTCAGCGAAGTCGAAGGTGCAAATGCATCGACTCGATAAGCGCCTGCCGACACTTTTGCGGCTTCGAATATCGAACCGCGAGTCAGGTAGAGCTGTGAGTACTGTTCACTTAGCAATCTCTGATCGGCCACGTTTTGAGAATTAACGGCTTGATCGAATCGTGCGAGAGCGGCAGAGTTATCTGTCTCGTTGAAAGCCTTGGACGACACAAGATGAGCCGCGGCCGAAACCGTCATGGCGGTTTTATAGTCTGCTACCGCACGTTCGAAGGTGACATCTAAAGACAAGCCATCTGCCGCGATCTTGGGAGTGCTGGTGGCGAATTTGAGCCCAGACCCAGACCTAATCGAATTGAAACCCGCGTCTGCCGGGTTTCTAGCGGCAAGCCAAGAAAGCATCAGATCTCGAGCCGAGACTTTGACGCCGTCGCTCCACTTGGCTCGGCCAGTAAGTGCATACCGCACCTTTAGGGGACTCTCAGAGATCACCTCGACTTTGCCGAATTCTGAGTTGGCAACCAACTCTCCGTTGCTGTCAGAGAAGAAAAAACTCGGGTTGACCAGGTTGGCGATTTCGCGATTCACTTCGATGGCGGCTTCATCGGTCACGTTGTCTGCGTTGAGAGAGTTGAAGTCATTGGTTAGGCCGATGTTGAGCACTGAGCCGGCTTGTACACCTGACGCAGAGCAGCCAGCAAGCATTGTGCTCAGCAGCACAGCAGCAGCAATTGCTGCAAAGATTCGTTTCAAAGTTGCTCCGAAAAACTAAACGGGTGTCTAAAGGTTACCCTCTAAACACCCGCTGAGCCTGAGAACTACTTGAGCGCTTGACGCGCCTCGCGACGCTTCTTCTGCTCGGCCGGGTCTGGAACCGGAACCGCTGAAATAAGACGCTGCGTGTAAGGATCTTTTGGATGCTTGAGAATCTGGTCGCGGAGACCCTCTTCTACAAGACGACCGTTCTGCATAACAGCGATGCGGTGAGCCAATATATCGACAACTGCTAAATCGTGGCTAATAAATAGACATGCGAACTGGAGTCGGGCTTGAATCTCTTGCAACAGATCTAGAAATCTTGCCTGAACAGAAACGTCGAGTGCAGATGTGGGTTCGTCGGCAATGAGTAACTCTGGGGTTAACGCGAGAGCTCGGGCAATTCCAACGCGTTGGCGCTGACCGCCTGAAAGCTCGTGAGGGTATCGATTACGGTAGCTTCTTGGCAGTTCGACTTTGTCGAGCAATTCCTCAACGAGTCGTTCTAGAGAAGCGCCTTTGGCAGTTTTTGAGAGCAGTAGCGGCTCACCAATGCTCTGGCCAATCGGCAACCTGGGGTTCAGAGAGCTTGCAGGGTCTTGAAAGACAAAACCAGACTTAGCTCTTACGGGTCGCAGTGCCCGATCTGAAGCTTTGGAAATATCCAAACCAGAAACCAGTAGCTTTCCTGCCGAAATTGGCAATAAACCTACGGCTGCGCGACCCAGGGTAGTTTTTCCTGAACCTGACTCACCGACTAGTCCTAATATTTCACCCGGATAGATTTCAAGGCTGACTTGTTCCACCGCTTTGAAGGCTGGTGTACGACCGTTTTTTGGATATTCAACCGAAACATCAATCATGGACAAGACCGGTTTCACTGTTTCGGAGTCTCGTGGCACTTCAATTCGCTGTCGTGCCGAACCCAACTTTGGCACAGCGGCAAGGAGCTCCTTGGTGTAAGCCTGCTTCGGCGTATAGAAAACGTCGGCGATTGCCCCGGATTCGACCAAGCGCCCATCTTTCATCACCAGTATTTCGTCGGCGAGATCTGCGACCACGCCCATGTCATGAGTAATTAGGAGAATCGCTGAATTCAATCGCGTTCTAAGCCCGCGCATTAAATCCAAGATCTCGGCCTGAACCGTAACGTCTAGAGCGGTCGTCGGCTCGTCTGCAATAAGCAACTCGGGGTCGCAAGATATGGATTGAGCAATCATTGCTCGTTGACGTTGACCTCCGGATAGTTGATGAGGATATTTGTCATAGGCCTGCGCTGGGTCCGGTAACTCGACCATGGTCAAAAGCTCAATGGCTCTGGCTTTCGCATCAATCGGGTTTATGTCGTAGTGATTTCTTAGAGTTTCCGAAATTTGAAAACCAATCGTATAGACCGGGTTCAATGCTGTCATCGGCTCTTGAAAAATATATGCAACTTGATTGCCACGAATTTTTCGAACCTCAGAATTGGACATCTGCATCAAGTCTTGGTCATTCAGCAGAACCGAGCCGGAGATCCGCGAATTAGAGGGAAGCAGCCGAGTTAGAGCCATGGCGGTAGTGGACTTACCTGAACCAGACTCACCAACGATTGCCAGAGTCTTGCCGGCCTGCAAGGTGAAATTGATATCGATAGCAGCTGGATACCAGACTCCATCAACCCAGAAGTCGACACACAGATCTGAGACATTTAATATGCTTTTGGTCATTTGCTAACCACTTTTGCAACTCTCTTGTCTTTTGAGGTGATTGCTCGCTTTTGCTTGGGGTCAAAGGCGTCTCTGAGTCCATCCCCGATGAAATTGACGCAAAGGGCGATAGAAACAATGAACAATCCCGGATACCAAAACAGCCAGGGTCTAGTGCTAAATGCGGTTTGGTTTTCGTTAATCAAATAGCCAAGCGAAACATCTGGCAATCTAACTCCGAATCCGATGAAACTGAGACCCGTCTCAAGAAGAATTGCCGCCGACATCAAAAGAGTTGTGTTCACGATGACGACACCAATGGCATTCGGAAGAATGTGGCGAAAAATGATTCTCAAATTCGATGCACCGGCCATGCGGGCTGCGTCTACGAACTCTCTCTCCCGCAGCGACAAAAACTCTCCTCGAACCAGGCGCGCGAGCCCCGTCCATGAGAAAAAGCCCAGGAATACGGCCAAGAGAAATGCGCCAAGATTACCCACAGCTCGACCGATTACGGCACCTACGATCACCACCGGAATTGTGATTATGAGGTCAGTGAACCTCATCAAAATCGAGTCAATCCACTTTCTGTAGAATCCCGCGACAGCACCGATGAACACACCGATTGTCGTTGCCACCAAGCCAATAACGAACATAACCATGATCGACTGCTGAGCACCTCGCATCACGCGCGCGAAACCGTCGTGGCCAACCTCGTCTTGACCAAACGGATGGTTTCCAATAGCCATGCCAGTGCCATCGATGAAGGATGGCAAGAGATCCATGGTCGGATTACCCCTATTCTCAACATCATTGATTTGCGCGTAATCGTACTTCCACCAGCCAGGAATTTTGATTTTTGCTGAGTCACTACCGATGTCGATACCCACCGAGGTAAAGGCAAAGAGAATAATTGTGAACAAAACAATCATCGAAGCGATAGCCGCTTTGTGGTTTAGGAATCTTTTAAGAACTATCCGTCCTTGTGAGAGCCCCTCGACTTCTTTTTGCTGTATCGCGTTTTCAGACTTTTCTTCAATCATCAGTTGACTCGAATTCTTGGATCAAGAAGCGAATAGACGATATCCGCTAGAAGGTTGAATAGCAATGCAACCGTTCCCGTTATCAAGAAAAAGCCCATGACGGTATTCACATCAACCCTGCGCAAACCCTCAATGAAGAGCGAGCCCATACCGCTCCATGAAAAGACACGTTCGGTAATAACTGCCCCGCCGATTACCCCGGCAAAGTCGAAGGCAACCAATGTAGTCAACGGAATCATTGTGTTTCTAAATGCATGCCGCATCACTACCGTTCTCTCTGGAAGACCCTTAGCTCTTGCGGTGCGTATGTAATCCTGATTCATTATTTCAAGCAGACTTGCCCTTGAATACCGCGTGTAGCCCGCAAAGCCAATCAGCAAAAGCGCAAGAGTGGGCAAGAGCAAATGCGTAAATTTGTCTACGCCTAAAACCCAAAAAGAACCCTGAAGGTTTGGGGTCTGATCGCCAACCGTTGCAAAAGGACGACCACTTATGTAGCTGCTCTCAAAATAGGGTTTCCAGGCTTGCATGAATCTATCGAGGGCAATCACTCCGCCCATCAGAAGCGCGGTAATAGCAGCAGTTCGAGCAACGGGCGCTTTATCTTGACCCCCCATGAAATGCCCCACAAGGTATCCGACAATAACTGTTGCGACCGCCAGAATAAAGAAGATTAGCGGGCTGACGTAGAGAGATAAGAGATTGAACGGCAGCCAGGCGACCATTCCAATTGCCACAACCACCAGTGAGGCATTGCGCGCCCTCTTGTTTGCCATTCCAGTTGACAAGGCGGTTACTGCGAAAGCGATTGCTACGCCCATTATCAAACCCGACACTGGCCCAATTCCAGGCTTTTCGAACCAACCGGTGAGATTCAAAGCAAACAAGAGACCAGCAGTTATCGCGAAGGCAATTGCTCCAATTCTGAGTTTGACTCTCAGCCGGCCGCCGATGATACCCGGCCAGACAACTGCGGAAATTGCCGAAAACACAAAAATAAGGGCTATCGGAATCTGAGGATTTTCTAGAAAGTCATTGAAACCGATGGCCATGTATTGCTTGAGCAACACAGCCACCCAGAACACAGGTAGCGAAAAGAAGAGAAAAGATGTGAAAGTGATTGAGTAATCAAAGGCGCTGTACTGTCTCAATGCGGTCGAAATTCCCACTATTACACCCAGCAAAATTGCCGCCAAGGTCGCCACCAGAACGAGCTGCATTGTCGTTAGCATTGCTGAACCAAGCTGGCTGGTCACCAGCTGACCACTAATGTTCTTGCCCAAATCAAACTTGCCCACAAATACACCGAGAACCCCGCCGAGCCAAATGAAGAACCTCAGATAAGGCGGTACGTTCAAATTCAGCAAATCAATTCGGCGCTGAATTAATTGCTCTTTATTTCGGGCGGTACTGGTGCGTAAGTCTTCGAGTGGATCACCAGAGTAGGCGGTGAGAACATACATCAGATAGGTAGCAGCAAAGAGCACCACAACAGACACAAGTAGTCGTCTTGTTATGAATTTCAGCATTCTCTACTCCGCACTGGCTCTCGACAAACCTAACAGCAATTCAAGTGGAATAAAAAAGTGGCGCCGCAAACGAGCGACGCCACTTCTTTGTTAGAGCGGTTAGCCCTTAATGATCTCGCCTTCTTGCTTCCACTCCCAGAAGTTCCAGAAGAACATCGGAGCTAGTGGGGCAGGAACAATTCCAGAGATTTTGTTCTTGTTGTAGGCGGTAACGCCTGGGAATTGGAAGATAGTTACACCGTAAGCATCAGCAAACAGATTCTTCTCAATTGTCTTGAGCAACTCCAACTGTTTCGCAGTGTCAAACTCGCTGGATAGCGCGGCGTAAGCCTCGTCAACAGCGGTGTTTTTGTAGCCGTTTAGGTTGTTTCCACCGTCTGAGGCAAAAGTCGCCTTAGAGCTTGTAACCGCAAGGCTGGTTGACTGCCATCCGAATACAACAGCGTCATAGGTTCCAGAGCCAAGCAATGAGCCCCAGTCGTCGTTGCACTTGTTCTGCACATCGAAACCAGCTTCTGCTGCGCTCGCCTGAATTAGAGCAAATTCGTTTTGACGGCGGGTGTTACCGCAACCAAATAGGAACTTGACCGCAACCTTTCCCTTAACTCCGGCCTTGGCAAGAAGATCCTTGGCTCCGGCAATGTCAACATTCGCGTATTCGGCCGAACCATTGACAGCAACAACCTCTGCGTAACCCGCCGCACCCGGAAGGATGGTCTGCGAGTCGTCGAGCTGTGCAGCTGGGTTGATTGGCTGAATTAGCTTGGTCAAGATGTCCTTGCGAGGAATGGTTTTCAGGAAGGCCTGACGCACCATCTTTGCCTTGTCAGCATCGCCACCGTAACTAGCAGGATCGAACGGACCCTTGTTGTTAAAGGTCAAGTCAATGTGCTCGTATGTCGAGTCTGAAGTTGTGTTGGTGACAATTCCCTTGCTAGCCACATCGTTAAGAGCGGTGATGATGTCGGCGGTTGCCTGTGGGGAAATAATGTCCACTTCTCCGTTGCTAAGCGCCTGAACTGCAGCCAGTGGATCTTCAATGAAACGGATGGTGATTGTTTCAATTTTGGTTGAAGGGCCCCAGGTGTAGTTCTTGTTTGCTGTCAAAGTAACGTACTGGTCTTTTACGAGATCCGTGATTACATAGGCTCCGTTTGAGACAACGAGCGATGGGTCATCGGTAGGAAAGTCAACCATGTCGAAACCTGCGCTCCAAAACTTGGAAATTGGAGCCAAGGTTGCGAGGTCTTTGTCTTGAATTGCCTTGATTAGCTTGGCCTTGGCGTCTGCAGCACTCAGGTTTTCGCCTGCAAAAGCGTGCTGAGTGGTTACGTGCGCAGGAACTCCAATTCCAAAGTTAACTTCCCAGTCAACGATTGGCTGATCGTAAACAAGAGTGACTGAGCGACCGCCGTCACCGATTACGGGAACCTGAGTTACCTTGCCCAAGTCGCCACCGCAACTTGCTGAGTCGAAGAATACTCCGGCATCTAGGGCAGCCTGGTTACTGATGTTTCCATCTGCGTCATATTCTGCAGAGACGTTGTTGTCTACACAGCTGTTGGCCACCCAAGCGAGCAGCATGTCGGCGCCGTCAACTGCTGCGCCGTCTGACCACTTAACGCCTTCGTTCACGGTGTATTTGATCGAGAGTGGGTCTTGGCTGAGTACCTCATACTTGCCAAAACGCTCTTCTTTGATGAGCTTAGGAACGGCATCGTAATAATTGAATGCGCCACTTGTTAGGTATGTAATGTTTGCGTTAGCTGTGGCATTGCCATTTGAAGTTGCTGGGTTGTTCGAGTAAAAAGCCTGATTCCAAGCGACGGATATCGAACTGCCTGCGACGATGTCAGCGCTACCAGGTGCGCATCCAGTCATAACGAGCACAGACACAGTAAATGCGGCGAGGCCTGCAAAAATGCGCTTAATCTTCATGTACTACTCCTTAGATTGTGCCGTTGGCTCTATAGGAATAGCCGCAAGCTATTTTGAGCCTAGCCCTTGCAGGTTTAAATAAAGACCACGATTGCTAATGGAACCAACAATTCACTTCTGTGTTACTTGATTGTGATGTTCTTTTGACGCGCCTCGCGACGCTTCTTCTGCTCGGCAGGGTCTGGAACCGGAACCGCAGAGATAAGACGCTGAGTGTAAGGATCTTTTGCATTCTTGAGAATTTGGTCGCGAAGACCCTCTTCTACAAGGCGGCCGTTCTGCATAACAGCGATGCGGTGAGACAAAATGTCTACGACACCGAGGTCGTGCGTGATGAAAAGACAGGCAAACTTCAGTTGTTCTTGAAGTTCCTGAAGCAGGTCAAGAAAACGAGCCTGAACGGATACGTCGAGAGCCGAAGTTGGCTCGTCGGCAATCAGCAGGCTCGGAGTCAACGCAAGTGCACGAGCGATTCCAACTCGCTGTCGCTGCCCGCCAGAGAGTTCATGCGGGTAACGGTTGCGGTAGCTGCGAGGCAACTCGACCGAGTCGAGAAGCTCTTCTACCTTGTGGTTTAGGTCGTCGCCCTTGGCCAAGCCAGAGAGCAAAATCGGCTCACCGATGCTCTCACCGATTGGCAGGCGCGGGTTTAGCGAAGATGCTGGGTCTTGAAAAACGATTCCGGTGTGACGGCGAATCTGACTCAACTGCTTGGTGTTTCCGTTACTGATGTCGAATCCAGCGACGCTGATAATTCCGGACTTGATTGGCAACAGGCCGATAGAAGCGCGGCCTACGGTGGTTTTACCCGAGCCAGACTCTCCTACTAGTCCAACAATCTCACCGGGGTAGATCTCCAGGTTGAAGTCTTGAACAGCTTTGAAAGCTGGGACGCGCCCGCGCTTCGGATACTCAATTTCTACGTTCTGTAACTTCAAGACCGGCTCTGGCTTGACTTTGCCCTCGAACTTGAGTTCACGAACCGCCACCGATCCAAGCTTTGGAACTGCAGCTAGAAGTTGCTGGGTGTAAGGGTGTGAAGGGCGGTTGAAAATGTGGTCCGCTGTGTTGTGCTCAACCGTGTAGCCGTCTTTCATAACGAGAATCTCATCTGCCATGTCGGCAACAACGCCCATGTCGTGGGTAATCAGCAAGATGCCCGAGTTGAGTGAGTGACGTAAGCCACGCATCAGGTCGAGAATCTCAGCTTGAACTGTTACGTCTAGCGCCGTGGTTGGTTCATCGGCGATTAGCAGAGCCGGGTCGCAGGCCAGCGCGATTGCAATCATCGCACGCTGCTTCTGTCCACCAGAAAGCTGGTGAGGATACTTGTCAAAAGCCTTAGCCGGATCTGGGAGATCGACCATCTCGAGAAGTTCAATCGAGCGCTTCTTGGCGGTTACCGGCCCCATGCCCAGGTGAAGGCGAAGTGTCTCAACGATCTGAAAGCCGATTGTGTAAACCGGGTTCAG
>CAIKYE010000166.1 GCA_903831585.1 uncultured Micrococcales bacterium
AAGTGGATTTCTGGCACTATCGGCACTTTGGCGACCATTGCAGTTTGGTGGATTGTGGCAGCAACTATGTTTCGCAACCAGCCCAAAGGCGCAGCAGAAACTATCGGCGCGATTCCCACTCCGCCAGAAGTTTTGGCGCAATTTGTTGAAGATGGATTTGGATTCTTTGCAAGAAACGCAGCGGTAACTCTAACTGAAGCAAGCATCGGTTTTGTTTGGGGTAACTTGGCCGCACTTTCATTGGCAGCCGTCGCGCTGATTTTGCCGCGGCTCGAAAACCTAGCCACTCAGATTGCCGTCATCACCTATTGCATTCCGATTGTTGCCATCGGCCCAATCATTCGACTTGTTGTTGGTGCACCCGGACCCGGTGAGCCAGCTGGAGCAGCAGTGTCACTTGCAGCTTTAAGCGTGTTCTTCACAACCATGGTCGGTGCTCTAACCGGTGTGAAATCAGCAGACCGAGCAACACTCGATCTGGTCACAGTGTTCGGCGGCAACGCTTGGCATCGCCTGGTTAAAGTTCAACTTCTCTCGGCTTTGCCTTCGATTTTGGCCGCGCTTCGCATCGCTGCCCCGGCGGCGTTTCTCGGCGCCATCCTTGGGGAATATGTTGGTGGCCCAGATGTCGGATTCGGCCCGGCCATGGTGAACGCCCAGCAGTCACTTGAGGTCGCGCGCGTTTGGGCGCTGGCTCTGGTTTCGGGAGCAATTGCCGGAGCTGCCTATGCGGCTGTCGGACTTGTTGCCCGTTTCGTCACCCCCTGGGCAAAGGCTTCGGTGAACGCATGAGTTCGATGAGTCAAAGGCTAGTGCGAGCCCTGTCGAACACCGCCCTAGCGCTGGTGGTTGTAATAGTGCTTTGGTTCGCCGCCCTATGGGCATTCAACATCAAGGCGTTCATCGGCAAGAACCCATTCGATGTTTACAACTTCTTATTCTCGGTGCCGGCTGCCGGCGAAAATCGCGAACTTGTCATGAAGGCGCTCGGCCAAACCATGATTGACGCATCTATCGGCTTTGTCGTTGGCATGTTTTTTGCCACACTCATTTCGGTTCTCTTCAGCCTCTCGAAGGGCATTGAGCAGGCGCTTATGCCACTCGCCATGCTGCTTCGCTCGGTTCCGCTGATTGCAATGGCGCCGATCATCATTCTGATCTTTGGCCGCGAGCAGCTTTCGGTTGCGGTCATGGGAGCAATCGTGGTGCTGTTTCCGGCGCTGGTAAACATAGTCTTCGGGCTGCGTAGCGCTTCACCGGCGATGTTTGATCTGGTTCGGGTTTACGGCGGTGGCAAGCTAGACGTTTTGCGAACAGTGGCTTTTCCGTCATCACTTCCATCGTTCTTCGCCGCACTAAAGATCTCTGTGCCTGGCGCAATCACCGGAGCGCTCTTGGTTGAGTGGCTGGCAACCGGTCAAGGCATCGGCTACGCGATTGTCTCGGCCATCGGTCGCGCAAGACCATCCGAGGTGTGGACATACGTTGCACTGATCACAATCGTCTCGATTGTTCTCTACAACATCGTCGCCCTGCTAGAAGATTCGGTTCTAGCTAAATACGGTCACGCAGCTCGCAAATAACGCTGGCTACCAAGGGTTTTCGCTGCGGTCGAGAGCAACCACGCGGCGAGCATTGGTGAGATCAGAAACATCAGATAGAAGCATCAGGCAATCATCGTCTTCTTCGGTTCGAACCAGACCATTAGCGGTTTCGACAAATGTCTTGGCATCGAGGCGCACCCAACCGAAACGCTCGTAGAAGCCGTGCTCGCCAGTCGAGAGCATCGCAATCGCGTATTTGCCGCGACAAAAGTCGGTCACCTGCTGCATGATTTGCCGGCCGAATGTGCGGCCTCGAAAGTCTGCAGCCACAGCCACTGCCTCGACATAGCCAACGCTCCAGGCGGTGTCGTCAATCGAAATCGACCTCGTAACCACTGACGCGTGGGCAATGAGATGGCCGCCCACAACGATCATGAAATGCCGACCACCGAGAGCGTTTTCATAGTCGCTGTCGCTGAAATCGCCTTCGTAGGCTTCGTTCAAGAAGACCCTGATGCTTGGCGCGAGCAGAAGCAACTCTTCGCTACTACATGTGACAAATTGCTCTTCGCTGCTGGCCATGCTTCGTATTTTATGGCCTCAGTTTCACGGCTAGCGCGTGTAAGAATTGGCAAATGAATCTTCGCCCGCTGGCCAAAACTAACCTTCAAATCTCAAACCTCTGCCTCGGCGGAAACGTCTTTGGCTGGAGCGCTGACGAACGTCAAAGCCACGAGGTGCTCAACCTGTTCACCGAACTGGGCGGCAACTTCATTGACACCGCAGACGTTTATAGCGAGTGGGGCGAAGGCCACGTCGGTGGCGAGAGCGAAAGTGTTATCGGCAGCTGGTTGAAATCTCGCGCGAGCACCGACGACGTCGTGATCGCAACCAAGGTTTCGAAACTCAGCACT
>CAIKYE010000167.1 GCA_903831585.1 uncultured Micrococcales bacterium
TGTTGTTGCCCGTGAGCTAAGTCGCGATGTGAAGCTGCTAATTGCCTCGCAACCAACCCGCGGTGTCGATGTTGGCTCGATCGAGTTCATTCACGAGCGCATTATTGCCGAGCGCGACGAGGGCAAGGCAGTTCTGCTCATTTCGACCGAACTCGACGAGGTTTTAGCTCTGGCCGATCGCATCGCTGTTATGTATCGCGGAAAAATTGTTGGAATCGTTGACGCAAATGTGTCGCGTGAGACTCTTGGAAAGATGATGGCCGGTGTCGCTGCATGAGTAAGAAAAAAGTAGCTGTTGAAAAGCCAGAAAACGAGTCAACCTCGAGTCAGGTGCTTCGCGAGATTCTCACCGGTTCACCGGTTCGCACACTGCTTTCGATTCTGGTTGGGTTTTTGGTCGGCGCTATTTTCATGGTCGCATTCAATCCCGAAGTTTTGAACGCTATGGGGTACCTGTTTGGTCGCCCTGCTGACGCATTCGGTGCAATTGGCAAGACAATCGGTGATGGTTACGGCGCTCTCTTTCGCGGTGCAATCTATAACTCTCAGGCGGCAGACTTCGCCGCTGCAATTCGCCCGATAACCGAAACTCTTCGCTTTGCAGCTCCGATGATCATGGCTGGTCTTGGTGTTGGCTTGGGCTTCAGGGTAGGGCTATTCAACATCGGCGCTGTTGGTCAGATGGCCTTCGCACTTATCGGTGTCACCTATGTTGCGACCCGCATCGAGTTGCCTTTCGTTATTCACACCGTCGTTGCAGTTGTCGTTGCAGTTGCCTTCGCGGCTGCCTGGGGAGCTATCGTTGGTTTCTTGAAGGCGAGAACCGGTGCCCACGAGGTAATCGTGACCATCATGCTCAATTACGTTGCCTTGAACCTCTTCTCATTCTTCTTGCGCACGCCGGGACTACTTCTAGAAGAAGGTGGCGCTGGCACGCCAAAGTCAGACCCCGCTGCCGAGTCATCAGTTTTGCCAAACCTATTCAGCGATCAATACCGTTTGCACTGGGGGTTGATCATCGCCATCGGCGCCACCTTCTTCTACTGGTGGCTCATGGAACGTTCGACAATCGGATACCGCTTCAGAATGGTTGGCTTCAACGCGAGCGCTGCAAAGGCTTCGGGCATTCAGGTTGAGCGCACCTTCGTTTGGGCCATGGCTGCCTCGGCTGCTTTCGCCGGTTTGGCAGCGGCCAACCAGGGCCTCACCGCGGTCGGTGGCGTTACTCCTTCGATTCACGCCAACATCGGTTTTGATGCGATCACCGTAGCCCTGCTCGGCGGCTCGCGAGCTGGTGGCATATTCGCGGCCGGATTGCTGTTCGGTGCCTTCAAGGCCGGAGGGCCAGCCATGCAGGTCGTTGGCGTGGCCCCAGAAATTCTGCACGTGGTTCAGGCCCTAATCGTGATGTTCATTGCGGCACCACCACTCATCCGCGCGCTGTTTAGATTGCCTCAGCCACCTAAGCGCAAGCCAATTTCTGAATGGATTTCAGCCCGCCTCGGCAAGCCGACTGCAAGCAAGGCAGCCGAGCAGAAGGTGAGCAAATAATGGCACGCGTCGAA
>CAIKYE010000168.1 GCA_903831585.1 uncultured Micrococcales bacterium
ACGTAGTAGTCGGCCTCGATGCCGCTAGACAGCGTGACGCGACCGTGCACAACGGCAAGGTCTTTGATTAGTTCGACTAGTCGCGAGTGCTGAGCTGAGGTCATGCCATAAGTTTAACCAATGCGCATCGCTACCTGGAACGTCAATTCGATTCGAACCCGAGTGGGTCGAGTAACCGATTGGCTTGAGCGCTCGAACACCGATGTTCTGGCAATGCAAGAAATCAAATGCAAGCCCGACCAGTTTCCATACGCTCCTTTCGAAGACGCCGGCTACAAAGTGACCCTGCACGGTCTAAATCAATGGAATGGCGTTGCCTTTGCCAGCCGCATCGAGGCCGAAGACGTTGAGATCGGCTTCAGCGGCATGCCCGGCTTTGGCAAAGATATGGCCGAAGAGGCACGTGCTATCGGTGCCACCTTCGACGGCGTTCGTCTCTGGAGCCTCTACGTGCCAAACGGCAGGGCAATTGATGACCCGCACTACTCATACAAGCTCGAGTGGCTCGATCGCCTGGCCGGCAACGTTGCCGAGTGGGTCGAGCACGAACCAGGTCAGCCGCTTGCTCTGATGGGCGACTTCAACATTGCACCTCTAGACACAGATGTTTGGGACATCGACTTCTTCGCGGGGCTCACGCACGTCACCTCCGCCGAACGTCAGGCTTTCGAAGCGTTCGAACAGATTGGGCTTAGCGATGTTGTTCGCGAGCGCATCCCCGAGGGTTACACCTACTGGGATTACCAGCAGCTGAGATTTCCGAAGAATGAAGGCATGCGCATCGACTTCATTCTTGGTTCAGAACTATTTGCCGATCGCGTCACCAACGCCGTGATTGACCGCAACGAGCGCAAGGGCGAGGGCCCGAGCGACCACGTTCCGGTGGTCGTCGATATCAGCTAGCGACTGGCCTTTACGGCCATCCAGCGCTTGCGCTCTGTTTCACCCATCTTCTCGATGGCGTAGCGAAGCATGGTTCGGGGCATGGTTGCCGCGTGAGCGTGCAAGAAGGCACGCAGCACCTCGATGTCGCGCTTGCCCACCTCGCGAATAACCCAACCAACCGCCTTGTGAATAAGGTCGTGCTCGTCATCAACCAACAGCTCGGCTATCTCGAGCGACTCATCAAGGCTGCCCGCCCTCATGAAGGCAAAGGTGAAAATGATTGCCGTTCGACGCTGCCAGAGGTTCTTCGACCTGGCTAACTTCTCGAGCGACTTCATGGCGTCTGGTCGACCAATCAACCAAGCGCCGATTCTGTGCGCAGATGCATCGACTAGATCCCAGTTGTTTATGTGACCCTCGCGCAGCAGTTTCATGAAGGTGTCAAAAATTGCCTTGCGAACTTTTTCGTCTTTTGATTTATCAAACTGATTTACCAAAATCACGAGTGCGCAGAGTCGATGTTCGTGAATCGGCGAAGTGCCAAGCAAATAGGTTTCTGCAATAGGCAAGTCTTTGAACTCGGCGGCAACACTTCGAGTCTTTGGCACGGTCAAACCAATGAACCGATCGCCTTCGCCATACTCGCCCGGGCCTGTTTTATAGAACCAGAGTTGATTGGTTGCATGAGCCGGAGATGCGAAAACCGCCAACGCCGATTGAGCGTTGACGGCTTTCAATACTTGAGGCAAGGGGTGTTATTCGATGTTTCCGATTACAACCAACGTGTCACCGGCAGCCGGCTTGAACACTGTGGTCTTCGAAGGGTTCATGCGAACTCCGGTTGAACCATCATCGGTCTTGTCTGCATTTACGCGATAACCGATTGCGCTGTCTCCGTGTGCACGAGCAATTGCAACCAATTCGGCAAAGTCGACGTCTTTGCCGAGTGGAACGTAGTGCTCGATCGGCTTGACGTTGATTGCCGCACCCTCGGCGTCAAACAGATCTTCGAAGACCGGCGCGAGGCCTGGGTTCTCTGAGATCTGAGCAATCATTAGCGCGGCCAGGTTGTCGCTGACAAC
>CAIKYE010000169.1 GCA_903831585.1 uncultured Micrococcales bacterium
CTGTGCCGCGGGGTTTCACTTAATACCTAACTGCTGACTCCCAGGATTATTCCAGAATCGGGCCAGCCTTGCAGTCTATGTGAATATTTCGGTGGGCAAGGCGCGAAACTCAGATATTTTATAGGGACACTTTTTAATGAAAGAAGTGGCGCTCGCCGGTGAAATACATAGTGACCCCGGCGGCCTCGGCTGCCGCGATTACTTCGGGGTCGCGCTTCGAGCCGCCCGGCTGAACTACCGCTTTCACGCCAGCTTCGAGAAGAACCTCGAGGCCATCTTTGAACGGAAAGAATGCGTCAGAGGCAGCCACTGCGCCGCGCGAACGAGACTCGGCACGAGCCACCGCAAGCTTGCAAGAGTCAACGCGATTCACCTGACCCATGCCAACGCCGACCGAAGCGCCATCGCTGGCAAGCAAGATTGCGTTCGACTTAACCGAGCGACAGGCTCGCCAAGCAAACTCGAGATCGCGCATGGTTTCGGGGTCGGCCTTCTTGCCGGCAACGAGAGTCCAGCCGACAGTGCTGAAGTTACTGAACTCGTCGGGCTGCTGCACCAAAATGCCACCGGAGATCTGACGGTATTCAAACTTGTCTCGTGTATAGGCGGCCGGCAATTCCAGAATGCGCAGATCTGACTTCTTCAGCAATAACTGCAGCGCTTCAATTTCATAACCGGGAGCAATTATGACTTCGGTGAAAATCGAAGAGATTTGTTTTGCCATCTCAAGCGTCACGATTCGGTTTGCGGCAATCACTCCACCGAATGCCGACATCTCGTCGCACATGTGTGCCTTCGCGTGAGCATCGGCAATCGGGTCTGATGAAGTCGAACTTCCAACCGCAATTCCACACGGATTCGCATGCTTGATAATGGCAACCGCCGGTTCGCTGAAATCGTAAGCGGCACGAAGCGCAGCATCGGCATCGACGTAGTTGTTATAAGACATGTCTTTGCCGCCGTGTTGGCGAGCCTGAGCGATGCCGGTCAACTGGCCCGCCGCGCGATAGAGCGCAGCCGACTGGTGAGAGTTTTCGCCATAGCGAAGAACAGAAGTGAGCTCGCCCTTGACCTCGAACGAGCTGACGAAGCCCGGGTTCTTACTAGCGGCATCCTTGCTCTGGTCTGCGTTTTTACGCCACTCGGCCTCGAGTTCGGCCTCGAACCAGTTGGCAACGGCGGTGTCGTACTTCGCTGTGTGCGAGAAGGCAGCTAGCGCAAAGGCACGGCGCTGGGCCAACGTGGTGCCACCGTTCGATAGCGCTTCGATGACCTCTGAATAGCGACCTGGCTCGGTGACGATTGCAACGTTGGCGTGGTTCTTGGCGGCGGCACGGACCATTGCCGGGCCACCGATGTCGATCTGATCGACAACCGCGTCACCCTTTGCTCCCGACTGCACGGTCTGCACAAACGGATACAGGTTCACGACCACGAGTTGAAACGGGTCAATCTTGAGTGCATCGAGTTGACCCTCGTGCGCAATTAGGCGCAGGTCTGCAAGCAAACCAGCATGGATGTTTGGGTGCAGGGTCTTTACGCGTCCATCGAGTGACTCGGGAAATCCGGTAACCTCGGCAACTTCGATAACCGCGATGCCTGCGTCTGCGATGGTCTTGGCGGTAGAACCGGTCGACACAATTTCAACACCCGTTGCGGCGAGAGCCTTGGCGAGTTCGATCAAGCCGGTCTTATCTGAAACCGAGATCAGCGCTCGGCGAATTTGAATTCGATCGAAGTGACGATAGTCGGCTGGTGAGTGCGGATTGATTGCTGCCAAGGTTTTCTCTTTTCGACTGTCTATAGCTTCGAGAACTGACTGAGGGTGATCTTGTTTTCTGCAATTGCGAGAACAGTTTCGATCAACAGGTCGCGCTCGACAACCTTAATGCGTTCGTGCAAATCTCCTGGGCTCTCACCGGGCAGAATCTGAAGGCTTCGCTGAGCGATATGCGGCCCGGTGTCGACACCCTCGTCAACAACGTGAATCGTCACACCCGTCTCAGTTGCCCCGGCGGTAATTGCGTCGTGCACGGCGTGAGCGCCGGGAAATAGTGGAAGCAGCGATGGATGGGTATTGATCAGGTTTGGGCTCAGAGCGCGAACAAATTCGCTCGGCAGAATTCGCATGAACCCGGCCAAGACCACGAGGTCTGGCTTGAAGAAGTTGATGTTATCGAGCAGAACCTCTGCCCAGGCTTCGCGGCTGTCAAAGTTAGCTGGCGAGACCACGAAGGTTGGAACCCCGTAAAACTCGGCGTGCGTTAGACCATCGGCTGGGTTGTCTGCGCCCACGGCCAGAATGCGGGCCGGATACAGGGGGCTGTCGGCTGCGTCTAGCAAGGCCCGAAGGTTTGAACCCCCGCCCGAGATGAGCACTACGACCGACAACACTCCTCTATTTTACTTTCGAAGGGTGCCGACGAATTGCACTAGTTCTTCTTGCTCGCGAGCAGCGGGTGGTCGGCGCGATTCGGCTTGGCGGCGAAGAACGACGCGAGCACAGCAACCACGGCAACCTCGATAAAGAACACCGCAAACAGAATCAGCGGGTTGACGCCATTGCTGGCAAAGCGACCCGGACCAAACGCACCGGATGCAAGCCAGGCCAGGGCGGCTAGCTCGATAGCTGCCACGAAAGCAATTGATAGCCCGAGAGCAAAAGCAGAAGCGAGCGGTGTCGCAAACTCGAAGCGCACATCATCTGCATGCTTCTTGATGGCAAGGGTTGCGATGAATGCCAAAACCAGTGGCACAACAATCGCGATCATGCCGAAGTCGAGGGTGCCCTGAGGCAAAACAGCGAGAGCGGGAATCGCGGGAAGCGGACCCGCAGCCGAACCGAGCGGTGAAATCAACGAACCCGCGCCAATCGAGAAGCCAACTCCGGTTAGCCAACTTGCCGCAAAGATTACAAAGTTTGGCAGCAGCGCAATCTGCGCACTCGTGATTGCAAATCCACCCAAGAAGGTTGAGTGCACGGTTTCATAAAACGTGACAACGCCAATCCAATTAAATGCAAAAAGCAAAGCTATTGCTGCCGAAGAGACCACCAGCATAGCAATCACAATGCCGGTGCCCGCGCGCAGAGCCGGTGACCACACCACGCGAATTATCCAAGGAAGCGAAGCGAAGGTTTTTGCGAAGAACTCGTCAACCGCTTTTCGCTCGATTGAAATCATGCCCTTTGCCACGCCGTAAACCGGTCGCGGCTCACCAATCAGTGAGCCGAAAAAAACGAAGGCACTAAAGAACAGCACCGGCCAAATGAGACCACCAATTTGATCTGGTGCTGCAGCTTTGAAATCGGCGGCTCGAACAACTAAAAAGTTGAGAATGGCAAAAGTGCCGATGGCACCGAGCCAGGCCGGCCACATCTCGGCTGCTCCAGAAATTGCCCTGCCTACTCGCCAGGCGAGCCAAGCCAGAAAGATGCTGTAGCCGAGCGGCATCAGAGTGATGGCGAATGCACCGACTTCGATACCTAGAAAGGTTCCGGCCGCCACGTTGATGGGTGCACCCTGTGAGAGAAGCCAGATGTCGCTCGCGGTTCTGAAGGCAACAACGAATCCGGTTTGGGCATCGTTTTCAAAGAGCCAGAGAATCGCAAGCGGAACCGCGAGCGCGCCGAGACCGATGGCAACAGAAATCAGTGCCTGCAGGGCACCAATCGCGAGAGTCAGCCTTCGGTTCAACGCAAGGCGCTTAGAGGCTCTTGTAAACCTCACGCATAAGCGCGGCGGTTTCGCTAGGGGTCTTGCCAACCTTTACGCCGGCAGCTTCGAACGCTTCTTTCTTTGCCTGTGCTGTTCCGGCCGAGCCAGAAACGATTGCACCGGCGTGACCCATGGTCTTGCCCTCTGGCGCGGTGAAGCCCGCAACGTAGGCAACCACTGGCTTGGTGACGTGCTTCTTGATGTATTCGGCAGCCTTCTCTTCAGAGTCGCCACCGATCTCACCGATTAGCACGATTGCCTTGGTCTCAGGGTCTGCTTCGAATGC
>CAIKYE010000170.1 GCA_903831585.1 uncultured Micrococcales bacterium
AGCACGCTCAAGCACTCCGCGACCTGAGCCTGCAGATTTTCTCGAGGGCAAGCGCCCTAGCCGAAAAGGCCGGTCTGATTTTGGCAGACACCAAATTTGAGTTCGGTATCGATCCAGCTTCTGGCGACATCACTCTCGGTGATGAAGTTCTAACCCCAGACTCAAGCCGCTTCTGGGCGAAGCAATCATGGCTTGCCGGTGACCGCCGCGACTCCTATGACAAGCAGATAGTGCGCAACTGGTTGGCTGACAACTGGAACCAAACGGGCAAGCCACCAGCGTTACCAAAGGAGATTGTTTCTCAGACCGCAGAAAAATATGCAGAACTGGTTGAACGCCTAACCAGCGAAGTCGCCTAAGTCTTTAGCGGGGTGACTTGAGGGTTGACCCAAGAAGGCCAAGAACCACCACCACAGGAAAGAGCAGCAGCATTAGTGCTGGCTTTGCCAATTTCTTGAGCACGAAAAGAGTCGCGACCGCCAATGCGAGCCACTGTTGTTTATTCATGGCCCAAAGGTAAGCCTCGCCACCGACAACGCTCTAAAATAAAGGGGTTCGCCGATGTTGCCGAGCCCAAAATGCTCGAAAAACCCAAATTTAGGGGAAACATGCCAAAGATCATCGTTGAGGTCATGCCAAAGGCTGATCTTCTAGACCCGCAGGGCAAGGCAGTGGCAAGCGCGCTGCAGCGCGGCGGCAACAAAGATGTGACGGGCGTGCGCATCGGCAAGCGCATCGAGCTTCACTTCGACCGCCCAATAACAGACACTGACCTGGCCAACGCACGCAAGATTGCCGACGAGTTTCTGAGCAATGCGGTTATCGAAGACGTCGTAAACGTCACCGTCGAGAACTAACGCATGAAGATCGGTGTAGTCACTTTTCCTGGCACCTTGGACGATCGCGACGCGGCCCGCGCTATTCGTCTTGCCGGTGGCGAGCCGGTTTCGCTTTGGCATGCAGACACCAAGCTGCAAAAAGTTGATGCGGTGGTTTTGCCAGGTGGTTTCTCATACGGTGACTATTTGCGTTGCGGCGCAATCGCAGCGCAAGCGCCAGTCATGAAAGAGATCATCAAAAAGGCAAACGAGGGTTTGCCGGTACTGGGAATTTGCAACGGCTTTCAGGTTCTCGTTGAGTCGCACCTGCTACCCGGTGGTTTGATTCGCAACGAACACCAGCACTTCATCTGCCGCGATCAGAAACTACGTGTCGAGAATGTCGACACGGCTTGGACCAACCAGTTCACACTCAATCAAGAGATCACCATTCCCCTAAAGAATGGTGAGGGCGGTTATATCGCAACCCAAGAAGAACTCGCTCGTCTCGAAGGCGAAGGCCTAATCACATTTAGATATCTAGATTTGAACCCGAACGGTTCGATGAATGACATCGCGGGTTTGCGCAACGAGCGTGGCAACGTTGTTGGTTTAATGCCACACCCTGAGCACGCGGTTGAACCAGGCTTTGGGCCAGACACCGATGTCGCAATGCGCAGCGGCGTTGACGGTTTGTTGTTCTTCAAGTCAGTGCTGAACGCACTAGTTAGCGCGTAAATTCATGGCACTGTTCAAAAAGAAGATTGCATCAGGCGTTGACACAACCGCGCACGCTGCCGAGACTCCAGACAAAGACCAGCCCTGGAAAGAACTCGGACTTAAAGAAGACGAGTACGCGCGCATCCGTGAGATTCTCGGTCGTCGTCCGACCAGCGCCGAGCTGGCCATGTATTCGGTGATGTGGTCTGAGCACTGCTCTTACAAGTCTTCGAAGATTTACCTTCGTCAGTTCGGTGAGAAAGTCACCGACGAGATGAAGAAGCACCTGATGGTTGGCATGGGTGAAAACGCCGGCGTTGTTGACATTGGCGAGGGCTGGGCGGTTACCTTCAAGGTCGAGAGCCACAACCACCCCAGTTACATCGAGCCATTTCAGGGTGCTGCGACCGGCATCGGCGGAATTGTTCGCGACATCTTGACCATGGGCGCGCGTCCAATCGCGGTCATGGATCAGCTTCGCTTCGGAGCGGTCGAGAACCCAGACACCGCTCGCGTTGTCAACGGCGTGGTGAGCGGCATCTCTTTCTATGGCAACTGCCTGGGCCTGCCAAACATCGGTGGCGAAACCGTTTTTGATCGCGTCTATCAGGGCAACCCCTTGGTGAACGCGCTTAGCATCGGCGCTCTGCGTCACGAAGACCTAAAGCTTGCGATTGCCTCGAACCCCGGCGATCTTGTAATTCTGTTTGGTGCTCGCACCGGTGCCGATGGAATCGGTGGTGTCTCGGTTCTAGCATCAGAAACTTTTGACAGCACAGGACCTTCGCGCAGACCTGCGGTTCAGGTTGGCGACCCGTTTGCCGAAAAAGTTTTAATTGAGTGCTGCCTCGAGCTTTACAAGGCAAATGTTGTTGCCGGTATTCAAGACCTCGGCGGTGCGGGTTTGTCATGCGCAACTAGCGAGCTTGCTTCGAACGGTAACGCCGGCATGCGTGTTCAGTTGCAAAAAGTTTTGAAGCGCGACGAGTCACTCACTCCAGAAGAAATTCTGATGAGCGAATCGCAAGAGCGCATGATGGCAATCGTTCCAAAGAAAGATCGTAAGAAGTTCGAAGCAATTGTAGACAAGTGGGAAGTCGAATTCTCGATTCTCGGCGAAGTTATTTCTGAGCCGCGCCTCTTCATCAACTGGGGTGACGAAGAGATTGTCAACGTTCCGCCACGCACGGTTGCGCACGACGGTCCGGTTTACGAACGTCCGGTTGCGTTTCCTTCATACCAAGATGTGCTCAACGCAGACACCGTTCACGCGCGTGGCCTGTATCGCGCGAACGACAGTGGCAGCGACCTCGGTGCGCAACTCTGGCAGATTGTCACTTCACCTAATCAAGCATCGAAGTCTTGGATCACCGATCAGTATGACCACTACGTCGGTGGCAACACAGCTCTTGCAATGCCAGACGACAGCGGCATGATTCGCGTTAGCGAAACCACCGGACTCGGTGTTTCGATTGCTACCGATGCGAACGGCCGTTTCTGCCAGCTCGACCCCTACCAGGGTGCTCGTTTGGCTCTCGCAGAGGCCTACCGAAATGTAGCGGTTGGTGGCGCCAAGCCTATGGCCGTGACCAATTGCCTCAACTTTGGCAGCCCAGAGAACCCCGAGGTCATGTGGCAATTCAAGCAGGCAACCGCCGGACTAGCCGATGGCTGCCTCGAACTTGGCATTCCGGTTACCGGCGGTAACGTCTCTTTCTATAACCAGACCGGTGATATTGCGATTCACCCGACCCCGGTGGTGGGCGTTCTTGGCGTTATCGATGATGTCGCAAGGCGCATACCGTCTGGTTGGCAGGATGCCGGCAACAACATCTATCTGCTCGGAGTGACCCGCGATGAACTGGATGGGTCGGTCTGGGCCGATGTTATTCACGATCACCTGGGTGGCCGTCCGCCTGTTGTTGACCTAGCTCACGAGGCCGCTCTGGCCGACCTGATGCACGGAGCTTCACTTCAGGGTCTGATTGAGTCTGCCCACGACCTCAGTGAGGCTGGCTTGGCACAGGCTCTAGTTGAATCGTGTTTCAGATTCAACATGGGTGCCCGCATCTGGCTAGATGAGATTTGCGAACGCGACAATGTTGACCGCACCTGTGCACTGTTCAGTGAATCGACGGGACGCGTTTTGGTTTCAGTTGGTCGTGAAGACGACGTCAAGTTTGCAGGGCTTTGCGAAGCTCGCGGAATTCCGGTACTTCGAATTGGTGTGACCGATGACTCTGGCGAAATTGAAATTCAGGATGTTTCAACATTCGATCTCACCGAGATGCGCACCGCGTTCAAGGCAACGCTGCCTGCACTCTTCGGTTAATCGTCTTCGAGAGGCTTTACCTGCTCACCACCGATCATGAAGCGATCGATCTGGTCCATATCCATCCAGAAGAACTCACTCGTGCCGCTGCTCTGAACTTGCGTGAAAATCTCCTCGCCTTGACCAGCTTTGATTGCCTCCTCGACAAGATCGAGAAAAGTCGTTTGGATCTTCATCTTTAGAGCCATGGCAACATCTGTCGCAGCTGACTCAGAGAGGCTGTAGACGGCCTCGCGATCTTGGGCATCGGCATAGATTTTGTATCCCGATTTTTGCTGTTCGATTCGCACGTGATCTAAACGTGTCTTGAAGCTGATGCTCTTTGTTGTTCGGGTGTATTTAATTGCTACCTCCCGCAAGGGCGGGGTCGGGGGTGCTCAACGACTAATGAACAAACAGAAAGGGATAAATACGAAGATCAGTTGAGCACCCTCGCCCTTACTTTCTATTTGTATAGGTACCCACCGACATTTATTCAGGCCGCGCGGCGAACCGCGTCGGGGCCGAATGCCCGCTTGACCGGGTACTCCAAGTACTCGCACCACTCTTCGAGGCGTTCGTCTCTCCACATGTAGTCGCGGGCGACCTGAGCAAGTGCTGCCCAATAGAAGACATCGATCAGGTCGATGTCGAATGCGTTCATCTCGCCTCGATTAAAGCCCTGCCCGAGCACCCGGCGAAGGGTTGGTGGCACAACCGAAAGTCCGAAGCGATGCAGAACCTCCATAACCCGAAACTCAATCTGACGAGCGCGCAGTGGCTGCCAGATCTCGTTGCCCCCGCTGAGCGTCTCATTTGGCCCGCTAGGCAGGTGCAAGAGCCGGTTGATGCGAATGGCGTGGCTGGTGCGGGCTTCATCCAAGAGGTCAAAGAGGTCTTCGAACTTGTCGAGTTCATAGCCCACGCGGCGAAGGTCTAGACGGTCGGCATAGTAGGTGAAGCGATAGAACGGGACGTGCCTTGAGCTGGCGAAAGCCACTTGGGTTGGGCCACCGCCCCAAAGTTCGGCGGCCTCATCGACGGCATCAAAGTCGTCTAGATCGTCGCGTTCAAAGTTCACAGGCATATTCTCTCTCGCCCAAGGCAGAGGCACAAACGTAAAGGTAATCTTGCAGTTATGACTAAAGAGACGGCCAAAAAGAAATTCACCTGGGGATGGTCTGAATCTGTCATTGCCGTTTCACTCATCGGGTTGGCCGCGGTTGCCGGCACCGTTTATTTAGGCACAGTCGAAAAACCAGCCCAGCAGGCGCGTGACGAAAAAGTGGCCTGCTCGAACTTCAACACCGCTCTTGAAAACGCCTACAAGACGACAAACATCAACGACTTTTACTTCGCGCTGTTTCGTGGTGCA
>CAIKYE010000171.1 GCA_903831585.1 uncultured Micrococcales bacterium
AGAGTTTTGCCTCGTGTTTCACACTCATGCGATAACTCCTGACCCGGCGGTTGAGGTGCTTGCGGCTAGGCTGAAATTGCCTAGGCGTTGAGACCAAGTATAAAGAACTCCGAATTGGGGTTCGTTGGTGAAACTGCCTTTCGGCCGGTCAGAAAAGGTAGACAGGGTGAAATTCAGTTTCAGAGACCCGCAGGGTAACCAAGTTGGTTCCACCGATTTCGCCAAGCAGGTGCTGGCGGCATCGGTGCAGGGCGCAGACCCCGTTCTTGCTCGAGACATTCTTGCCGAGTCAAATTGGCGCAAAAACTATCAGGTTTACTTCATGCGGCTTAGCAAAATCGAGTTTGGCGATCGGGCAATTGCCCTCGAGGTCATGCAGTCGGCCCTAGCGGCGATGACCGCGCAGATTAGAAACGAAGACAATAACTCCATAGCCGAATTAGCGCTTAACGGTTTTGCAACTGCCAATCTGGTCGACACCGTTGAGATCACCGGAACCGCACAAACTTTGAAGCGCTGGCCGGGTGCAAACCAAAATCTTTCACAGCTTGCCGCCGACTGGGTCGCACGAGACTTGGCGGAGCCTGACGTGTTAGAAGCTTTCAAGTTTTTAGATGCCAACCCAAACGTTCGACCGGCTGGCGATTTGTTATTTGCTCTTGCCGGCAATGCCGAGTTATCAGGAGCAAAAGATTGGCTGAGCCTCGGTGGAAGAGTGGCGGTCGTTGCTCGTCCAAACCCCGCAGCTTGGCAGTCGCTCATCGAACATGCGGAACGCTCTGCCGGAACGCTATTGGTTCCTGTTCTGAGATCACGATCATCAGAAGGCTCTATTGCCGAACGTGCGGGTCTAGACCTGGTTCAAGATGTCGTAGCGATCGCAAGTTGGTTGCATCAGGTTTCGCGCAGTGCATCTCGCGTTGTCATTGCAAGCTATGCCTACATCGGCGGCTCGAATCAGATCATCTCTCAGGCAGCCCAGGATGCGCTTATCGCCTCGGCCTCGACCAACCTTGCCAAGTCAAAGTTGGCACTCACCTGGTTGGCAACTCCGCTCGACGTTATTGTCGTCGGTGCAGAGGTGCTTGCCCGGCAGAACTCAAAGCTGAGTGAGCGATCGGTCGCGGTGCGCATGCGTGATGTCTTCTGGCGAATGTTCGGGCAACTTCAACCGGCGCAAACCGTGCCACTCGAGACCACCTCGGGTGCTGCCTGCCTGTTCGACGCGTCTTCAGTGATGCAGGGTTCGAGTTATCTGCTTGCCAAGCACAGTGAAAAGTGGAGGGCGATGGTTGCCGCCAGACAGGGCAACCTCGTTTCTTATACGGTTGCTCCGCCGGCCGCAACGCGCTCGGTGCTGTCGGTTCGAGTCTTGAACTACACCTACCGCGCTCTAGATCGTTTCGGCGTGCATCCGTTTTCGGCGCAGGCCACCAGTCGAGCTTTGGCTCTGCTGTTGCTGCGCAATCTAAACGACCCGGCTTCGCCGGCCGCAACCAGCAACAGCGGCAATCAGGTTGCACTGGTGTCTGCGACTGCTATTCACGGAGGCACTTGGCGAATGGCATACCGCCCAGATTCGATTTGGGTTGCTGCGACAGTGCTCGGTGTCTTTTCACGGCAGAAGAAAAATGCAATTGTCGAAGTTGATTCGGCTTCGAGCAAAGCGAGCGACTAAAGTTGGCGACCATGGAAAAGAAATTGCAACGCATTCACCGACCGGCTTTGGTGGCTGCAATACTCGGGCCGATTCAGGTTGTCGTCGGTTTCAATCTCGCCCAGGCTCTCTGGCCCGAATTCGACCCGGTTGCCAAAACCATTAGCGATCTTGCCGCAGACGATTCGCCGGTTCAAGCGCTGATGACCTCTTTCTTCTACTTCGGCGGAACACTTTCGTTTCTCGTTGCCGGTTGGGCAAGAAGCTTCTCGATGCCGGGTCGAGTGACTCTTGCACTCGCCGGTTTGGCCACCTATGGTTTGGCATTCTTCACAACGCCTGATCAAGACAGTTCTTCTTTGGCGCACAGAATTTTTGCCATCATCTCGTTCGTGCTCTCGGCCGGATGGCCGCTTGCAGCCATGCGTTTTGATAAGCGCTATCCATGGATACTTCGCCCCACCGGTGCGATTATCGGAACGACTCTATTGACCGCCTCGGCGCTCATATTTCTTGCCAGCTGGGCTGACCCCGCCTCGACCATGACCGGAGTCTGGGAGCGCGTCATTGCTGTCAGCCAAACCTGGTACCTGGCGCTGGTCATCTGGATCTGCTGGTTCAGTGAGCGAAAGTTGCGCTCGAAAAGCTAATTCACTGGCGCTATTGTTATTTTTGTGAGCGCTCTCATTTCTAGCGATATTCTGCAGCTCGCCTCTGCAGATGGGTTCTGGCGCGCCGAGGTCAACCTGGTAGCCAGTGCGCTCGTGAGCCTTTGGTTTGAAGACATCGAGATTGTCACCTCGCCCTACCATGAGCCGGGCCGTGCCGCCGCTGGCGTGATTATGGCGCCGTGGCCTAATCGACTTGAAGACGGTCGCTGGCAAATGGGCGCTCGCGAGTTTGCTGCCCCGATCAACGACGCTGAAGGTCACAACGCAAATCACGGATTGGTTCTTGGCAAGGCTTTCGACGTGCTTGAGCGCAGCGAAAGTAGTTTGCGTTTAGAGACGAACCTGTTCGATGCCGCCGCCTATCCCTTTGACGTCACTTTGACAGTAAATTTCATATTGCAAAACACCGGCCTCGAGATAAACATTTCAACCAAGAACTGCGACAAGGTCTCTGCACCAATTGCATTTGGGTTACACCCCTATTTCGTGGCCGAACAAAGCTCTCAGTTGCAACTCAACGCCAAAACGTTGATTTCAAAGAATGAGCGCAACCTGCCCACGCAAGCAATATCAATCGAAGAGTCGACGGTTGCAAAACAGGGCCTCAATCTGGTTGAGCATTTGCAAGTTGATGACTGTTTTACCGATCTGATTGCAGAAGACGGTTTCTCTGTTACGCGCTTGAGCAGACCGGCCGCAGGCCTGACCGTAGAAATACGACAGACAGAAGAGCTCAGTTATTTGATGCTCTATACCTTGCAAGAAGAGGCAAAGCAAAAACGCAGGCTTATCGCTATTGAGCCGCAAACGGCACCGGTAAATGCCTTCAAGAAACTAGACCAGGTAAAAATTCTCGGCGCTGGCGAATCATTTGGCGCAACCTGCATGATCAACCTTAGGAAAAACACATGAGCCAAGACCTGCGCTGGAAGCCTTTCGGTAACTACTCGAAGGATGCAAGAGTGAGTATCGCTGTTTCGGCCATCGCGGTGATTTTTGCAGCCGAGACGTTTCTGAATCCGGCTGGTGCCTATGAACCCTTCATGTCGGTTCTGGCATTTGCGTCGGCTGGAGTCGCTGGCTTCAGAGCCTTCAAGACCAGGGCCTACCTGGGCTTTCTGGCTCTGCCGCTATCGCTCGTTTGGCTCAACCCGCTGCTCGGTGGCAACTGGTTCGACTCGATCTCGCAGATTCACTTTGCCGCCCACTCGGCCTATGCCATGCTCTTCGCGCTCTATGCCTATACCTTCATGCGCATGGCGGTGACCAAGCCAAATGCCTAACGAAAATTGGGTTGGCTTCGCCAAGTCGCCTAAGCCGAACCCAGATCTGTCAGCTTTGCACGTTGCGTCGACAGTCGAGTTCGCTTCTCCAGTCGACAAGGTTTTCAAGTTAGTAACCTCCGTTGAAGGTTTGAGTTCGTGGCTGCACAAGCTTGAAAAAAGCGAGGTGCGAACTTCGGGAAAAATTCAGTTTGCCGATGTTGCCGAAGAGTTACAGAGTGCAGTTTTCTCGCATGTTGAGCTTGGTCGCCGAGTCGTCATCAACAGCGAAATGTTTGGCGAGATCTCGATTGCTTTTGAAAAGCGCACGCCTGAGATGTCCATCAGTTTTACAAAACTTGTCAGCGCTGAGAACCGAGAGCAAGAGCAGAAACTCTTTGATGGATTGATTTCGAAGCTCAGGGACAAAGTGGGTGAGCTGTCTTGAACACAAAAAAGTCAAACATCTACGACGTTGCTGCTCTCGCTGGTGTTTCGCACCAAACCGTTTCTAGAGTGCTAAACAATCAGCCGAACATAAGACCGGCAACCAAGTCGAGGGTTGAGGCTGCCATGGCAGAACTCGGTTATCAGCCAAACCCGGCAGCTAGGTCGATGGGCGCTGGTCGAAGCAACATGATTGGTCTGCTCGTCGCAGACACCGGTCTATATGGACCGGCGGGAATGCTTAATGCAATGGAGCGTCAGGCGCGACAGGCAGGCTACTTTGCAATCACGGTAGCGGTTAAGTACGACTCTCGCGAATCCTGGGCCGAGGGTATGCAGCACTTTGCGAAGCTGCACGTCGAGGGAGTCGCAACTATTGCTTTGCCATCTGAGGTGCTCGATCTCGCCGCGGGCTTGATGCCCAATGTGAAGCTAGTTGCCATAGATGCCGACCAAAGTGTCGACAATGGACAGTCTGTCGGCATCGACAATCTCGAAGGTGGCTACATTGCAACAAAGCACTTGCTTGAACTTGGGCATCGCAAAATTCTGCACATCTCTGGACCGTCAGCGTCGTCTGAGTCGAAAAATCGTGTTCGCGGTTATGAGCGGGCCATGAAAGAGGCGGGGCTAGAGCCGTTCATAATTCAGGGTGACTGGTCGTCTGAAACGGGCCATCGAATCGGAATCGAACTTGATATCGATACAAAAGGATTTACGGCTATTTTCACTGCCAACGACCACTTGGCCCTTGGCGTTTACAAGGCCCTTTCGAGTCGAGGTTTGCGTGTGCCAGAAGACCTAAGCATCGTGGGCTTCGACGATATTCCTGAGGCTCCTTACCTCAATCCACCGCTAACCACCGTTCGCCAAGACTTCGCTCAACTGGGCGAGCTGGCAATTCAACTTCTTCTGAGTGACCTTGCAGGCGCTAAACGCAAGAAAACCGCCTCAATCAAGCCGCAACTTGTTCTTCGTGATTCAGCAACCAGATATTCAGGCAAGAGCCAAACTTCAAGCAATAGAAAGCCGGGCAACAAATGAGCGCAAAGTACACAATCGGAGTCGATTACGGAACCCTATCCGGCCGTGCGGTAGTGGTCAGGGTTTCTGACGGCACCGAAATGGCGAGTGCTGTCTTTGAATATCCAAACGCGGTCATGGATGAGCAACTCAACTCAACCGGAAAGCCGTTGGCACCCGACTGGGCTTTGCAAGACGCAAACGACTATGTAGAGGTTTTGAAGCATGCCGTTCCAGAAGCGGTCAAGTTAGCGGGCATAGATGCTGCTGACGTAGTGGCAATCGCAACCGACTTCACGGCTTGCACAATTTTGCCGGTGCTCGAAGACTCGACGCCATTGTCGAATCTTGATGAGTTTCGAGATCGGCCGCACGCCTACGTGAAGCTCTGGAAGCATCACGCGGCGCAGCCGCACGCCGATCGAATAAATCAGATGGCGCGCGATAGAAACGAAGCGTGGTTGCCACGATACGGTGGCCAAATTTCTTCGGAGTGGGAACTTGCCAAGGGGTTGCAGCTTTTCGAAGAAGACCAAGAGATTTACGACCGCATGTTTAAGTTCGTCGAGGCCGCCGACTGGATTGTTTGGAAACTCGCAGGTAAGTATGTTCGCAACGCTTGCACCGCCGGCTACAAGGGCAATCTGCAAGACGGCAAGTATCCGTCGACAGAGTTCTTTGCCGCGCTCAACTCAGGCTTCGCCAACTTTGCCGTTGAAAAGCTCGACCACGAAATCGGGCAACTCGGTGCCGAAGCCGGAAAGCTGACGGCAGAGGCAGCAGCCTGGACCGGCCTTCGCGAGGGAATCACGGTTGCCGTTGGCAACGTCGACGCACACGTGACGGCACCGGCTGCGCAGGCCACCCAGCCGGGCCAGATGGTTGCCATCATGGGCACCTCGACCTGTCACGTTATGAACAGCGACAAACTCGTCGAGGTTCCTGGCATGTGCGGAGTGGTTGACGGCGGCATTGTCAGCGGGCTCTATGGCTATGAGGCCGGGCAGTCTGGCGTCGGCGACATCTTCGCCTGGTATGTCAACAATCAGGTGCCTGCCGAATACTTTGAAGCTGCCGAGAAGGCCGGCAAGAGCATTCACCAGCACCTGACCGATCTCGCGGCCGAAGAAGCAGTCGGTGCCCACGGATTAGTTGTGCTCGACTGGCACAGCGGAAACCGCAGCGTTCTGGTTGATCACGAGTTGAGCGGTTTGGTTGTCGGGCTTACCCTAACAACCAAGCCCGAGCAGATTTATCGTGCACTGCTCGAGGCAACCGCATTCGGTACACGCAAGATTGTTGAAACCTTTCAAAAGTCTGGAGTGCCGGTTACCGAATTCATCGTTGCCGGTGGCTTGCTAAAGAACCAGTTTCTGATGCAGCTCTACAGCGATGCAACGCGCTTGCCGCTATCAACCATTGCGAGTGACCAAGGCCCGGCACTCGGTTCTGCGATTCACGCTGCGGTTGCTGCTGGCGAATACGCAAACATCCGTGATGCGGCCGAGGCCATGGGAAAATCAAACCGTGGCGTATATCAACCAAACGAGGCTGCGTCTCTTGAATATGACAAGTTGTATGCAGAGTATGAAACATTGCACGACTACTTTGGTCGTGGAGTAAACGACGTAATGAAACGGCTAAAGAACATTCGACGTGAGGCAATCAATGAGTAATGAAATTCAAATCGAGCTGGCAAGCAAAGTAGTTTGCGATCTTCACCTAGAGTTGGTAAAAAACCATCTTGTCGTTTGGACCGGTGGAAACATCTCAGAGCGAATCAGATTCGCAGATGGTTCGCCAGACCTTTTCGTGATTAAGCCATCTGGGGTTTCTTATGACAGCTTGAAACCCGACGTCATGGTGGTCTGCGATCTCGATGGCAACGTCGTTACCGGTTCGCAAAAGCCCTCAAGTGACACAGCAGCTCACGCCTATGTCTACAGAAACATGCCAGAGGTCGGGGGAGTCGTGCACACCCACAGCAACTACGCGACCGCATGGGCCGCCATCGGCGAACCAATTCCCTGCGTGCTCACCGCAATCGCAGACGAGTTCGGTGCCGAGATACCGGTTGGTCCATTTGCCAAGATCGGTGATGACAGCATCGGCCAGGGCATCGTTGCGACTCTCAAGGGGCATCGCTCGCCTGCAGTGCTCATGCAAAACCACGGTGTCTTCACAATTGGCAAGAATGGCAGGGATGCCGTCAAGGCTGCCGTGATGTGCGAAGACGCCGCCAAGACCGTGTTTATTGCTCGTCAACTGGGCGGCCCGCTGCCGATCAGCCAGGCCGATATCGATTCTTTACACAGTCGTTATCAAAACGTTTATGGAAGTTAACCCTTTTTGTTCTTGGCAGTCGCTGGCATGTGGCAGAGTTTGAATTGGAAATGTGAGCGCTCACCTTTAGGAGGATGACATGGATCTTGTCCGCCAGTCGCCTCTTGGTGCGGCGCTCATATTTTTCTTAAGCTTCTGGTCGAGATGGACGCGATCAGGGATGGCACATAAGTCCAACTCAATCCCGAAAGGAACACAATTGATTAAGAAAGTACTCGGCGTCGTAGCCGCAGGTGCTCTTCTAGTCGCGACCCTAACCGGTTGCGCTAGCTCGACCACCGCAGAAGGCGGCCTGATTGGTGTATCAATGCCAACTCAGTCGTCAACCCGTTGGATTTCAGACGGTAACAGCATCAAAGACAAGCTCGTCGCAGACGGCTTCGATGTAGACCTACAGTATGCAGAAGATGACATTCCTACCCAGGTAACTCAGCTTGAAGGCATGCTAACCAAGGGTGCAAAGGCGCTAATCATTGCAGCAATCGACGGAACTCAGCTAACTGACGTTCTACAGAAGGCAGCAGATGCAAAGGTTCCAGTTATCTCTTACGACCGTTTGATCCGTGACTCAGCAAACGTTGACTACTACGCAACATTCGACAACTTCAAGGTGGGCGTGCTTCAGGCAACTTCACTTCTAGTTGGCATGGGCGTATACGCAACCGAAGCTAGCACTTCAGCAGACGGCGCAAACGCAGCAGGCCCATTGAACGTTGAGTTGTTCGCTGGTTCACCAGACGACAACAACGCAACCTTCTTCTTCAACGGTGCAATGTCAGTTCTTCAGCCACTAATCGACAGCGGTGTTCTAGTTGTCAAGTCTGGCCAGACTGACTTCACTCAGGTAGCTACCCTCCGTTGGGACGGCGCAGTTGCTCAGAAGCGTATGGACGACATCCTTGTTGGTTCATACAAGGGCGGCGCAAAGGTTAACGGTGTTCTTTCACCATATGACGGTCTAAGCCGCGGAATCATCGCGTCTCTAACCGCAGCTGGTTACACCGCAGCTGACCTTCCAACCGTTACTGGTCAGGACGCAGAAGTTCTATCGGTTAAGTCAATGATCGCTGGCGAGCAGTACTCGACCATCTTCAAGGACACCCGTGAGCTAGCTGCAGTTGCAGTTGCAATGGCTGAGGCTCTTCTAAAGGGAGAGACCCCAGAGACCAACGACACCACAACCTATGACAATGGCGTGAAGACTGTACCTTCATACCTATTGACCCCTTACATCGTGACCACTGACAACTACAAGGAATTGCTAGTTGACTCGGGTTACATCGCAGAGGCTGACCTAGGTTAGTAACAAAGCAACATTTGCGAGCCGGTGGGGTGCCTAGCACCCCACCGGTAAGCACACTAAGGCAACAATTTTCAAAGGCAACAAACCAAAGGCGGTAGCAGAGTGAACAACAACATTCTTGAGATGAAATCAATCACCAAGTTGTTTCCAGGCGTAAGAGCCTTGGATAACGTTTCACTGACCGTCGAGCGCGGCGAGATTCACGCAATTTGCGGTGAAAACGGCGCAGGCAAATCAACCCTCATGAAGGTGCTTTCTGGTGTTTACGCACACGGCACCTATGAGGGCGACATCGTCTATGAGGGCGAAGTCATGTCATTCAAAAACTTGCGAGACAGCGAAGCCAAGGGCATCGTAATCATTCACCAGGAGCTAGCTCTAAGCCCCTACCTCTCGATTGCCGAGAACATTTTTCTAAACAACGAAATCAAACGCTTCGGGCTAATCGACTGGAACAAGACCGGCCAGGAAGCCCAGAAGCTCATCGCGCGAGTCGGTTTGCGCGAAAGCCCAGACACCAAGATCAAAGAAATTGGAGTTGGCAAGCAGCAGCTGGTTGAAATTGCAAAAGCGCTTTCGAAGCGCGTAAAGCTGCTCATTCTCGACGAGCCAACTGCAGCCCTAAACGACGAAGACTCGGCCCACCTGCTCGATCTATTGCGACACCTCAAGGGCCAGGGCATCACCTGCATCATCATTTCGCATAAATTGAACGAGATTGCTTCGATTGCAGACAAGACTACGATTCTTCGCGATGGCAAGACCATTGAGACCCTCGACATGAATGGCGGCAAAGTCGACCAAGAGCGCATCATCAAGGGCATGGTTGGTCGCGAAATGGAAAACCGCTACCCGAAGCACACAGCCACCATCGGTGAAGAGATTTTTAGAGTTGAAAACTGGACCGCGCACCACCCAGAAGAGACCTCTCGCGTGGTTGTCGACAACGTGAACATCAATGTGCGTCGCGGCGAGATTGTCGGTCTGGCCGGAATCATGGGAGCGGGTCGAACCGAGCTCGCTCGCAGTATCTTCGGGCACAGCTGGGGATCTAAAATCAGCGGCAAGGTATTCATTAACGGCAAAGAGGCAAAGGTCTCGACAATTCGGGACGCAATTGATAGCGGAATTGCCTACGCCACCGAAGATCGCAAGCGATACGGCCTGAACCTAATCGATGACATCAAACGCAACATTTCTATGGCTTCGCTCAAGGACTTTGTTAAGCGCGGGCTAGTCGATGACAATCGCGAGTATGTGGTGGCCTCTGAATTCAGAACCAGCATGAACATAAAGGCTCCGTCGGTGAACTCAATCGTCGGAAAACTCTCTGGAGGCAACCAGCAAAAGGTTGTTCTGAGCCAGTGGATTAACACAAAACCGGAGATTTTGATACTCGACGAGCCAACACGCGGAATTGACGTTGGAGCTAAGTATGAGATTTACACCATCATTCAGAACCTGGCCGACACCGGCAAGGGGGTAATCGTGATTTCCAGCGAGCTTCCGGAGCTCCTTGGAATTTGCGATCGCGTCTATGCAATTGCCGAAGGGCGAATCACGGGCGAGGTTGAGAAGAAAAACTTCAAACCCGAATTACTAATGAAATACATGACCACCGAGAAGGGCAACTAATAATGTCAATTCAGAACGCGAAGAAAACTTCGCTCATGGATAACTTGCGTTCACGACTCGAGGGTGTAAACCTTCGTCAAAACGGAATCTTCTTGGCCCTAATCGGCCTGGTTATCTTCTTTGCAGCGACTACACCCGGTGCTGCCAGCATCACACCTGACAACGTCTCGAACCTAGTGATGCAGAATGGCTACATCCTTGTTCTTGCCATCGGTATGGTCATGGTCATCATCGCTGGCCACATCGATCTATCGGTTGGTTCGGTAGCTTGCTTCATCGGCGCGGTCGCCGGTGTATTCGTGGTTCGCCCGCTCGAGCAAGACGGATGGGAATGGCTCCCAGTCATGCCTTGGTTCATCGGAATCATTGCCGCCATCCTGGTCGGAGCCCTCGTTGGCGTCTGGCAGGGCTTCTGGATCGCCTACGTTGGCATTCCAGCATTTATCGTGACTCTTGCCGGAATGCTCATCTTCCGCGGCCTCGCTTTGATGACACTGCAGAACTCAAACATTGGCCCATACCCTGATGAGTTTCGTGCTATCGGAAACGGATTCTTCGATAAAGAGAACACCTTGGGCGTCTCGCTTGGATTTCCGGTAGATCTAAATGCGGCCGCACTTGTATTGACCGCCGTTGGAATTCTTGCTCTTTGGTTCCGCGAGGTCTCGACTCGACGCGGTCGCGCCAAGTTCGGCCAGGCGGTAGAGCCTTGGGTCTGGTTTCTGATCAAGAACAGCATGCTTGCCGTGATGATTGGCGCGGTTGGCTATCAGCTCGCGAGGGCAAACGGAATTCCTTACCTGCTAATTCTCATGGTCTTCTTGATCGTGATTTATAGCCTCGTGATGAACAAAACCACTTTTGGTCGTCACATCTACGCAATCGGTGGAAACCTAAACGCCGCGATGCTTTCGGGCATCAACGTTCGTCGTGTGAACTTCTGGTTGTTCGTCAACATGGGTGCACTCGCCGCGCTGTCGGGAATTTTGATTACCGCTCGCATGAACTCTGCTGTGCCAAAAGCAGGAGACGGCTTCGAGCTCGATGCAATTTCGTCCGTGTTTATCGGTGGTGCAGCAGTTCAGGGTGGTGTCGGAACAGTAACCGGCTCGATGATCGGTGGCATGATTCAGGGTGTTCTCGGTAACGGCATGAACCTAAACTCGGTCGGTATCGACTCGCAGATGTTCATCAAGGGTCTTGTGCTCTTGTTTGCAGTTGCCTTCGACGTGTGGAGCAAGCGCCGCAAGTAGGCGTCTAACAGAATGGCAAAAGTGAATAAGAAGTATGAAATTTGGTTTCTAACCGGAAGCCAGAATCTCTACGGCGAAGAAACCCTCAAGCAGGTTGCCGAACAGTCCAAGTTGGTTCTCGAGCAGTTGCAGAAGAACGTGTCTGCCCCGGTCGACTTGGTCTGGAAGCCCGTTCTTAAGACGCCAGACGCGATTCGTCGCCAGATGCTCGACGCTAGCGCCGATGACAACTGCGTCGGTGTTATCACCTGGATGCACACCTTCTCGCCGGCAAAGATGTGGATTGCCGGTCTAGACGCACTGCAGAAGCCACTGCTTCACCTTCACACTCAGGCAAACCAGTCACTTCCTTGGGCAACCATCGACATGGATTTCATGAACCTCAACCAGGCCGCTCACGGAGATCGCGAGTATGCCCACATGGTCAGTCGCATGTCGATAGCGCGCAAGGTCGTCGTCGGCGAACCGGCGTCGAAGACGGTCGGCAGTCACGTGACCGCTTGGGCCTATGCGACCATCGGGTGGAACACTTCTCAGAACCTGAAGCTAGCCCGCTTCGGCGACAACATGCGTTACGTGTCGGTTACCGACGGCGACAAGGTTTCGGCCCAGATGCAGTTCGGTATGTCTATCGAGCAGTTCGGCGTCAACACTCTCGTCGATGCGGTAGCTAAGGTCTCTGATTCGGCTGCCGAAGCGCTGTGCGAGGTTTACGAGCGCGATTACGACGTGGTTGCAGAGTTGCGCAAGAATGGCGCTCGCCACGAATCGTTGGTCTACGGAGCCAAGATTGAGATCGCTCTGCGTTCAATTCTGGAGGCCGGAGACTTCAACGCTTTCACTAGCAACTTCGAAGATCTGGGTGAATTACGTCAGCTTCCTGGTCTAGCCGTTCAGCGACTAATGGCAGACGGCTATGGCTTCGGTGGCGAGGGCGACTGGAAGACCAGCGCGCTCGGGGCAATTCTGAAGAGCATGACCCCGACCGGTGGCGGAACCTCATTCATGGAGGACTACACCTATCACTTTGGTCCAGGACCCGCGCTTGTGCTCGGCGCACACATGCTCGAGGTTTGCCCAACAATCTCGGGTCAGAAGCCTCGCATTGAAATTCACCCGCTCGGAATCGGCGGCAAAGAAGACCCGGTTCGCATGGTCTTCACGGCAAAGCCCGCCGAAGGTCGAGTGGTTTGTCTCGTCGACTTGGGCGACCGCTTCAGAATGATTTCGAACGAAATCGAAATCGTTGATCCAACAGAAGACCTGCCTAACCTGCCGGTTGCCCGTGCGGTTTGGAAGCCACAACCATCACTCGAAACCTCGGCTGAGGCATGGATGCTGGCTGGCGGTAGTCACCACACGGTATTGACTAACTCGGTAACCGCAGAGGCCATCGAAGACTTCGCGCGAATTGCAAAGGTTGAGCTTGTCGCAATAGATGAGAGCACAGAAATGCGTGCGTTCCGCAAAGAACTTCAGTGGAGCGCCGCCTACCACCGATTGGCAGAGCGCCTCTAAATAGTCTTTGCGTCTATCACGAAGCGGTAGCGCACGTCTGACTTGAGCATCTTGTCATAGGCTGCGTCGATTGAAGCCGCCTCGGTTGCATCAACCATTTCAATTGTCGCTGCGATATTGTGTTCGGCGCAGAAGTTCAACATCTCTTGAGTCTCTTTTATGCCACCGGTGTTAGAGCCCGAGATTGACTTCATCGATGCGATCAGGCTAAACGGGTTGAAGTGTTCGTCCTTGCCTGGCAAACCTACGTTCACGAGACTGCCGCCAACTCGCAACATTGAGAGAATCTTGTCGACCTCGAGGCTTGCCGAGGTGGTGTTCAAGATGATGTCAAAAGTGTTTGGGTACTTTTCGAAGGTGTCATCCTCAGCTGTCATGATGTATCGAACGGCACCGAACGATTTGGCATCTGCCTCTTTATCGCTGCTGTGACCGAGCACCGAAACCTCGGCACCAAAAGCCGCGGCAAACTTGATGGCCATGTGGCCGAGCCCGCCCAGCCCGATTACGGCAACCTTCTTGCCAGGGGCTGCGCCCCAGCGCTTGAGAGGCGAGAATACGGTTACTCCTGCGCAAAGCAAAGGTGCTGCCTCAGCCATATCTAGAGACTCGGGGATGCTCAGAACGAAGTCTTCGGTGACCACAATCTCGCGGGCATAGCCGCCGTAGGTCTCTTTGCCGTCATAGAAGCGGCCGTTATAGGTCTGAATGTTGCCCTTCAGGCACACGTTTTCACGACCCGCCTTGCAGTATTCGCACTCGCCGCAGCTGCCGACCATGGTGCCAACGCCGACTCGGTCGCCAACCTTGTGCTTGGTTACCTTGCTACCGGTTTCAACAACGTAACCAGAGATCTCGTGGCCTGGAACCATCGGAAAAATGCCTTCGAACCATTCGTTGCGTGCTTGATGCAAGTCACTGTGACAGATTCCAGAGAACGCAATGTCGATGCGAACATCGAAGTCGCCAACCTCGCGAGTTTCGATTGTGGTCTTAGCGAATGGGCTGGTTGCGCTGGCTACTGAAAGCACTTTGATTGAGGTCATAAGTCAAGTCTAAGCAACGAAAAGAAGAAACTA
>CAIKYE010000172.1 GCA_903831585.1 uncultured Micrococcales bacterium
AGGAAAATGTCCCGCGTAGTGTTCCGTCAGAACGCCGAAGAATCGTTCTATCGAGCCAAACAGGGCGCGGTGAAGCATGATTGGACGCTGGCTCGTGCCGTCAGCAGCCGCATACTCTAAGTCGAAGCGCTCTGGCAAATTGAAGTCGAGCTGAATCGTCGACATCTGCCAGGTTCGACCAATTGCATCGCGAGCTTGAACTGAAATCTTTGGGCCATAGAACGCTGCGCCTCCGGGATCTGGCAGTAGTTCGAGTCCAGATTTGAGTGCGACTTTTTCGAGTACCTTGGTTGCTGTTTTCCAGATGGCGTCTTCACCAACGAACTTTGGATTGCCGTCTTCTTTGGTAGACAACTCGAGATAGAAATCATCGAGGCCATAGTCCCTCAAAAGACCAAGCACGAAATTAAGCACGTTCGTTAG
The DNA here is from genome assembly GCA_903831585.1 of uncultured Micrococcales bacterium. Classification (GTDB taxonomy): domain Bacteria; phylum Actinomycetota; class Actinomycetes; order Actinomycetales; family Microbacteriaceae; genus Rhodoluna. Next base: position 424 of record CAIKYE010000172.1, read on the forward strand.
TTCTAGTTCCATGTTCTCGGGTGTTACAAAGAGGTGCGCATCATCCTGAGTCATGCCGCGAACACGAGTTAAGCCGTGCAGAGTGCCGCTCTTTTCATATCTATAGACCGAACCGAATTCAAACAAGCGCATCGGTAGGTCACGATAGCTGCGACTCTGCGACTTGAAAATTAAGATGTGGAACGGGCAGTTCATCGGTTTCAGGTAATAGTCCTGACCCTGCTTGCGCACTACGCCGTCAGCATCAATTTCTTCATCGAGGCGCATGGGTGGAAACATTCCGTCGGAGTACCACTGCAAGTGACCTGAGGCCTCGAAGAGATTTGACTTAGTTATGTGTGGTGAATAGACAAATTCATAACCGGATTGCTCGTGACGCTGACGCGAGTAATCCTCCATGACTTTTCGCATGGCTCCACCCTTTGGGTGAAAGACTGCGAGACCAGAACCAATTTCCTCTGGAAAAGAGAAAAGATCGAGCTCTTGGCCGAGCTTTCTATGGTCTCGCTTCGCGGCTTCCTCCATGCGCTCTTGGAATGCGCGAAGGTCGTCTTTCGAAGCCCAGGCTGTTCCATAAATTCTCTGCAGCTGCTTGTTCTTTTCATTGCCGCGCCAATAGGCAGCAGCGACACGCGTCAGCGAGAAAGCCTGACCAATCATCCGAGTGTTTGGAAGGTGTGGGCCGCGACACAGGTCACTCCACTTAGTTTCGCCGGTGGCTGGGTCGATGTTGTCGTAAATTGTTAGCTCGCCGCCGCCAACCTCTGCTGCGCCGTCTCCAAGGTCTGAGCCCTTGAGACCAATGAGTTCCAACTTGTATGGCTCGTTCGACAGTTCACTTCTAGCACTCGAGTCGTCGGTGACTCTGCGAACAAACCTCTGTCCAGATTGAATGATTCTCTGCATCTGCTTCTCTAGGGCACGCAGGTCTTCGGGGGTAAATGGCACCTCGACATCGAAGTCGTAGTAGAAACCATCGGTGACCGGTGGACCAATGCCTAGCTTGGCCTCGGGATTAATAGTCTGAACCGCTTGAGCCAAGACATGGGCTGCGGAATGTCGCAATATGTTCAAGCCCTCGACAGATGTGATCGAAATTGCCTCTATCGAGTCACCATCTTGCGGTTTGTGTGCCAGATCTCGCGGTTCACCATTAACCTTCATGGCTACAACGGTCTTGTCAGCGAACAGCCCAAAGCCGTCAGAGCCCGTCTCGACCTCTCTTGACTCGCCGCTTACCGTTAATCTCAAATCTGCCCTCTCGACTTGCCAATTCTAGACCGACACTTAGGTTTGCCTTGCTAGCAATAAGTGCAAATGTTGGTGTTGTCTAGATTGATGTTCAATTCTCGAAAACCAACCAAGGCACAGATTGCTCTGCTCAAGCAGGACGAAACAGTTCTTGCTTCGGCCGAGTTTCAGCGCACAGCGATGGCGGCAAAGCTCAATTGGCTTCGCGCGGGCGTTCTTGGTGCCAACGACGGAATCGTTTCAACGGCCGGTTTGGTCATGGGTGTCGCCGGAGCTAACGGAGATGCCGGTGCCATTCTCATCGCCGGTGTAGCGGGACTAGTAGCCGGCTCGATATCTATGGCCGGTGGAGAGTACACATCTGTAAGTGCGCAGAGAGACAGTGAACTAGCCGCCCTTGAGGTCGAACGTAAAGAACTAATGGAAGACCCCGAGCGTGAACTGCGCGAATTAGCTTGGTTCTACGAGCAAAAGGGTTTGAGCGCCGAAACAGCTTTGCTCGTTGCAGCTGAACTAACCGAGAAGGATGCGCTCAAGGCGCACGCAGAGGCTGAATTAGGAATCGACTCAACTCAACAGGTAAGCCCAACACAGGCGGCGATTTCATCCTTCGTTGCTTTCGCTCTTGGATCACTATTACCCCTGATAGCAGTTACCGGACCCTGGATCGATATTCGAATTCAAGCCACCGTGTTCGCGGTAGTCGCATCGCTTGCGCTTACCGGGTTCGTTGGGGCAAGAATTGGTGGCGCGAGGAGCGGTCGAGCGATTCTGCGAAATGTACTCGTGAGCCTTCTCACGATGTCTATTACCTATGCAATCGGAACTCTGGTTGGTTCGGTTCAGTTCTAACTTCGATAAACTCGCCTTGTGAGCAAGTACGAAAAGGTTGATGTCGCCCTAATCGGTGGCGGAATTATGAGCGCAACGCTTGGAGCCTTGCTCAAACACCTGAACCCAAAGTTTAGAATTGCAGCCTATGAGCGACTTGAATCGGTTGCTCTGGAGTCTTCGAATCCTTGGAACAATGCCGGCACCGGCCACGCCGCTCTCTGTGAATTGAATTACATGCCAGATTCGAAAGATGGCTCTCTACCTAACCCCGCGAAGGCAATTGAGATAAATGAGCAGTTTCAATTGAGCCGACAGCTTTGGGCATCCTTCGTAAAATTGCGAATTCTCGGATCGCCGGAGACATTCATTCACTCGACCCCGCACATGACCTTCGTTCGAGGTGCAAAGAA